>JBAYAP010000015.1:0-14870 GCA_041669715.1 Acholeplasmataceae bacterium | reverse complement strand
TTTCAACAGGTCATAAAGAATTTGTTCCTAAAAAAGCAAAATTGTATTTAGGAGATATTACTAAAACAAACGATGTTGAAAATGTTTTTATTCATGAAAAAATTGATGCGGTCATGCATTTTGCTGCAAAAATTATTGTACCTGAAAGTGTCGAAAAACCATTGGAATACTATTATAATAATGTTGAAGGTGTAAGAGTATTATTGGAAAGTGTTGTTAAGCATGGTATTAAATATTTTGTGTTTTCATCAACTGCTGCAGTTTATGGTGACGCTAAAGGTGTATGTCATGAGAATGATGTTACAATGCCAATAAACCCATATGGTGAAACAAAATTAACAGTTGAAAAGATGATTAAATGGACTGCGAATGCTTATGATTTAAACTATGTTATTTTTAGATATTTTAATGTTGCAGGTGCAGATAAGACATTAGAAATTGGCTATAAATCAAATAAACCAACACATCTTATTCCTATTGCAAATGAAGCAGCTTTAGGTATTAGAGATCATTTAGATATTTATGGAAATGACTATGAAACACCAGATGGCACGTGTATTAGAGATTATGTACATGTTACTGATTTAGCACAAGCGCATGTTTTGGGTGTTGAGTACTTAAAAAATAAAGGTGTTTCTAAAACAATGAATTTAGGATCTAATCATGGTTTTAGTGTTTTAGAAGTTGTTAAGATATTAGAAAAAATTAAACCAATAAAATATCAATTTGCTCCAAGAAGAGATGGGGATCCGGCACTTTTGGTAGCATCAAATGATCAAGCTAAAAAAATCTTAGGATGGCAACCTAAATTAACACTAGAAGATATGATTAAATCTGATTTAGCATATCATCAAAAATAAAGATAAGACTTGTGGAAATTTTGCTTCCATAAGTCTTTTTATTATGTTAAAATAGCAACAATAAGGAGGATAAGTCAAAATGATGAATGGAAAAGTAATCAAAGAGGGGTTTACTTTTGATGATTTATTATTGGTACCATCATATTCAAAAGTGGTTCCTGTCGATGTGAAATTGCAAACGAAACTAACTCAAAATATCACATTAAATATTCCTGTGTTATCAGCTGCAATGGATACAGTGACAGAATCAAAAATGGCAATTAGGTTAGCGGAATTAGGCGGCTTAGGTATTATTCATAAAAATTTATCAATTCAAGAGCAAGCAGCAGAGGTCCAAAAAGTAAAAACAGTTAAAAGCAATTTAGAATCAGCATGTATTGATACTGAAGGGAAGTTAAGAGTAGGTGCAGCAGTAGGGGTTGCAGCAAATACAATGGAACGTATTGATGCATTGGTTAATGCAGGTGTTGATATTATTGCCGTAGATAGTGCACATGGGCATTCTAAAGGCGTGATTGATACTATTAAAACAATTAAAACAAAATATCCGGATCTTGATATTATTGGTGGAAACATAGTTTCTGCACAAGCTGCTATTGATTTAATTTATGCAGGGGCAACATGTTTAAAAGTTGGTGTTGGACCGGGTTCTATTTGTACAACAAGAGTTGTATCTGGTGTTGGTGTCCCACAGTTAACTGCAATTAATGATGTTTATCAAGTTGCAAAACAATACAATATAGGGATTATTGCCGATGGGGGTATCAAGTTATCAGGAGATATACCAAAAGCACTTGCAGCAGGCGCGGATTGCGTGATGTTAGGTGGATTACTTGCAGGTTGTGAAGAATCACCTGGAGAAGTTTTTGATATAGATGGTATCCAATATAAGACATATATTGGTATGGGCTCTTTAACAGCAATGCAAAGAGGATCAAGCGATCGTTATTTTCAAGGTGGAGTTAAAGAATTAAATAAACTTGTTCCTGAAGGTATTGAAGCAACCGTTCTATACAAAGGCTATATTAAAGATGTTATTTATCAAATGATGGGTGGTCTTAGATCAGGCATGGGCTATTGTGGGTGTCATGCTATAGAAGAGATGAAATTAAATGCACAGTTTATGAAAATAACCAATGCAGGTTTAAAAGAATCTCACCCACACGATGTAAAGAATATTAAGAAAGCACCAAATTATCATGAATGATAAAATACTAGTTTTAGATTTTGGTAGTCAATATAATCAATTAATTGTTAGACGTATTAGAGAATTGGGTGTTTATAGTGAATTAGTTTCACATGAAATACTTGCTACAGATATCATAAAAGACCAAACCATAAAAGGCATTATTTTATCGGGTGGACCACATTCTGTCTATGATGATGATAGTTTTCAAATAGATGAGCATATATTTGATTTAAATATACCTATCTTAGGTATATGCTATGGAATGCAATTGATGATGTATAAACTTGGGGGCAAAGTAGAAAAGAGTTTAAGTCATGAGTATGGTAAAACAGATATTGAAATTACGGAAGAAAATCCATTAACAAAAGGTTTAGAAAAAAAACTTACTGTATGGATGAGTCATGGTGATATCGTTTCTAAATTAGGTAACGGTTTTATTGAAACAGCAACTTCAAAATCGACACCTTATGTAATGGTTAAGCATGTGGATAAACTTTTATTTGGTATACAATTTCATCCTGAAGTATCACATACGCCACAAGGAATAAATATGTTAAATGCGTTTATTGATTTAACTAAAGCGAAAAAAACATGGAGCATGGCACAATTTATTGATTTTGAAATGCATAAAATCAAACAAATTGTTGGTCATAAAAATGTCATTTTAGGATTATCAGGTGGCGTAGATTCAAGTGTAGCAGCTGCTCTATTAGATAAAGCTATAGGCAAACAATTAACATGTATATTTGTAGATCATGGGTTATTAAGATTAAATGAAGGCGATGAAGTTGAAAGTTATTTTAATAAAAATTTTAATTTAAATTTCATTAGAGTAGATGCCAAGAATTTATTTTTAGATCGTTTAAAAAATGTAAGTGATCCCGAAAGCAAAAGAAAAATTATTGGACAAACATTTATTGAAGTTTTTGAGCAAGAAGTATCAAAAATGCATCATGTAGATTTTTTGGCACAAGGTACACTTTATACAGATCTTATTGAATCAGGGACTAAAAGTGCACAAACAATTAAATCTCACCATAATGTTGGCGGATTACCAAAACATATGAGATTAAGCCTTATAGAGCCATTAAACACTTTATTTAAAGATGAGGTTAGAGTCTTAGGTGTTGAATTGGGGCTTCCTAAAACATTAGTAAATAGACAACCATTTCCAGGGCCGGGATTAGCCATTAGAATTATAGGTGAAATTACGGATGAAAAAATAGAAATTGTTCAAAAAAGCGACTATATCCTAAGAAAAGTATTTATGGATCATAAATTGAATGAATCTGTGTGGCAATATTTTACAGTTTTAACGCCGATTAAAACGGTAGGGGTTAAAGGTGATCAAAGAAGTTATGAGTATGTATTGGCAATTCGTGCTGTGACATCTGTAGATGGCATGACTGCTGATTTTGCACATATACCTTTTGATATATTAGCAACCATATCTTCACAAATTATCAATGAAGTATCCGGCGTTGGAAGAGTTGTATATGATATTACTTCAAAACCTCCAGGAACGATTGAATGGGAATAAAATAAGAGTTGAATTAACTCTTATTTTTTTTATATGGTGTCTAGTGATTTATTATTAAAAATTGCTAAAATATGTTATACTATTATAATCTACTAATGAAAGGGTTTTATATGAATATAAAAAAAGAAATACGAGATAAAATTGAATCTTATCAAACGATTATCATTCATAGACATGCAAGACCGGATATGGATGCAATCGGCTCACAAGTCGGATTATCCCTACTTTTAAAAGAAAATTATCCACATAAAAACATTTATGTTGTTGGCGATTTAAACGATATGAGCTTTGAAGCAAAAATGGATGATATTAATGATGAAACTTTTCATGATTCCCTATCAATTATTACAGATGTTGCTGTTACATATATGATTAGCGATGACCGATATAAATTAGCAAAAGAAAGAATTATTATTGATCATCATACCAATGATACAGATGTTGAAGCAGTTTCTATATTTTATCGAGATGATGCTTATTCATCAGCTTGTGAAATGATCATTGATTTTGCTAAAGAAGAAAAGTTAAATGTCACTAGTGATGTAGCAACTTATCTTTATGCTGGTATGGTAACTGATACAGGAAGATTTATGTATTTAAAAGAAGCATCGAAAACATTTGAACTTGCAGCTTATATTACAAGATTCAATCCAAGGATAAAAGATTTTTATGATTTTATCTATACAGAATCATTAGAACGAAGAAAAGTTAAGAATATGTTTACTGAATTTGAACTTACAAAACATAATGTAGCATACCGAAAAAACACAAAGGAATTAATTGAGCAAAGTGGTTTAGAATTTCAATCGGTTTCTCGTGGTATGGTTAATCTTATGGCAGGTATTAAAGAAGTTCCAATATGGGCAAGCTTTTCTGAAGATGTCGAAAAACAAGCAATTATCGGTGAATTTAGAGCAAGGGGCATTAGTATTGTCGATATTGCTAAAAAATATGGTGGTGGCGGTCACAATGAAGCATGCGGGGCTACTTTAAAAGATTGGAATGAAGTTGATTCAATATTAAAAGATTTTGATGAAAGGGCAGAAAATTATGGAAAGAATATTAAATAAAATAAAAGCATATAAAACAATTATTATACACGGGCATAAAAGACCAGATGGTGATTGTTATGGAGCGCAGTTTGGGTTAAAAGATATTATTACAGCATCTTTTCCAGATAAAGAAGTATATGTTGTAGGTGGCACAAGCGATTATGTTGATTATGTCGGTAAAGTAGATACAATTGATGATGCATTATATCAAGGTGCTTTATCGATTGTTGTTGATACTGCAACAAAAGATAGAATTAGTGATCAAAGATATACTTTAGGTGATTTTGTAATTAAAATAGATCATCATATCCCAGTTGATAACTTTGGCGATTTAAGATGGGTAGATACAACTTTTCCATCTTGTGCACAAATGATTACATATTTTTATTATAAATTTAGAAATGAATTAAAAATGACTGAAAAGGGTGCAATTGCATTATATACAGGCATATTAACGGATACAGGAAGATTTAGATATCGTGGTGTTTCTAAACTTACACATCAACTTGCCGGATTATTAATTGAAAAAGGCGTTGATGTAGAATATATTGATCAACAATTGTCAAAAGAAACCTTAGATATGATAGCGTTAAAAGGCTATGTATATTCTAATTATGTGACTCATGGACATTTTATATATTTAAAAATGAAAAGAGAAGTTATTGATAAATTTGGTGTTACTGATGAACAAGCAGCATCTGTTGTCAATTCATTAGCAGGTATTGAAGGATTTCCTGTTTGGGCATTATTTATTGAATATCCAGATGAAATTAGAATAAGATTACGTTCAAATGGTCCAGTTATTAATGAACTTGCAAATGAATTTGGTGGCGGTGGTCATGCGAAGGCTTCTGGAGCAAGACTAAACAATTGGGGCGAATTAGAGGATTTTGCAAATAGAGCTAATGTGCTAGCCACTAAATATTTAGAGGAAAAATAATGCAATGTGAATCACTGATTATTAAAGAACCAGTAAGACCACTATTAGAAATTGAAAAAAGTTTAACAACTACATATAAAAAAGATTTATTTAAACCATTTGTTAACGCAATTAACGAATATGAACTAATCGAACCAGGTGATAAAATAGCAGTTGCAATATCAGGTGGAAAAGATAGTTTATTACTTGCAAAGCTTTTTCAAGAATTAAAAAAACACAATAAAATACCATTTGAACTTGTTTTTCTTTCAATGGATCCTGGATTTAATACAATAAATCTAGAATTACTTGAAAATAACTGCAAGTATTTAAATATACCTTTAGAAATAAGAAAATCAGAGATATTTAAAGTTGTAGATAAAATTGCAAAAGAAAATCCATGTTATTTGTGTGCAAGAATGCGCCGTGGATTTTTGTATAATGCAGCAAAAGAACTAGGGTGCAATAAATTAGCTTTAGGACATCATTTTGATGATGTTATAGAAACTACTTTATTAAATATGTTTTATGCGGGCCAGTTTATGACAATGGTTCCTAAAATTACAGCTCAAAATTTTGATGATATTGAATTGATAAGACCTTTATTGCTTGTTAAAGAAAAAGATATTATAAGATGGACAAAATATAGCGGTATCCAATCCATGAATTGTGGGTGTACAGTTGCCGCTCAAAAAATATCATCAAAAAGAAAAGAGATCAAACAATTAATTGAAACGTTAAGAAAAGTGAATCCTGATATAGATAAATCAATTTATCGAGCATCTACAAATGTTAATTTAGATGCGATATTGGGTTACACTAAAAATAACGAAAAAATACATTTTAACGATATATATAAAGAAAGGAGAAAAAAATCATGATTGTAAACCGCATATTAGAAGGCGCAATTTTAGATTTAAATTTAGGTTTTGAAGATGTTTTACTTAAGGTCTTATTGCCAATTGTTTTAACATATATTATTGCTGCTTTTGTAGGTCTTGAAAGACAAAATGTCGGTAAAGCTGCAGGTTTATCATCTCATGTGTTAGTTGCATTAGGTAGTGTTGGGATTGCAATTATGCAACGCTTGATGTTTGAATCACAATTGGAATCAGGACTTTTTACAAACCCTGAGGGACAAAGAATTATTGCCCAAGTTGTGACAGGTATTGGTTTTGTTGGTGCTGGTGCCATTATTAAAGACAGTTCAAACAGTATTAAAGGTATTACAACAGCAGCAACCATCTGGGTGACTGCAATGGTTGGATTAATATTGGGTTCTGGATATATTATCTTAGGCTCTACAATTGGGGTAGTTATGGTTGTACTTATGCTTATAAGAGATATTAGCAGAGGATATAATCCACTTAGATCATCTGTAAAAAAAGGTAAAGACAAAAATGATTAATGAAACAATTGCTGCAATTTCTACAGCTTATGGTGCTGCTGGTATTGCAGTTATAAGAATTAGTGGCGATGACGCAATTAGTGAATTTAATAAAATTTTTAAAGGAAAAGATCTTGAAAAAGTAAAATCACATACAATTCATTATGGACATGTGATTGATACTGATGGATCATTTTTAGACGAAGTTATGGTTACAGTGCTTAAAGCACCTAGAACATTTACGAAAGAAGATATGGTAGAAATTTCCACACATGGCGGTATTTTAATTGTGCAAAAAGTTTTACAACGTGTTCTTACATTAGATATAAGATTAGCTGAACCGGGAGAATTTAGCGAAAGAGCATATCTAAATGGCCGTATTGATTTAGTTGAAGCTGAATCTATTATGGATCTTATTCATGCAAAAAATGAGCAAGCATTAAAAATTGCTAGTCTCGGTATTCAAAAAGAAACATCGCAATTAATTAAAAACTTAAGATCTGATTTACTAACCATTATTGCACAAATTGAAGTTAATATTGATTATCCAGAATATGATGATGCAGTTGTAATGAGCAAAGAAATTATTTATCCCGAAGTACTTAAATTGATTGATCAAATGAAAGTTGTTTTAAAAGAATCAGAAAAAAATCAACTGATCAAAGATGGTATTAAAACAGCAATTATTGGTAAACCAAATGTTGGAAAAAGTAGTTTACTAAATGCTTTGTTAAATGAAGAACGTGCAATTGTAACCGATGTTGAAGGAACGACTAGAGACACTATTGAAGCATACATTAATATGGGTGGTATTACATTAAATTTAATTGATACTGCTGGTATTAGGGACACTAAAGACCTTATTGAACAAATTGGTGTAGACCGCTCAATAAAAGCATTAAACAATGCAGACCTTATTTTACTTGTTCTTGATCAAAGTAAAGAATTATCTAAAGAAGATTTAAAACTTTTAGAACTTACTAAAAATTTCCAACGAATTATTATTGGAAATAAAGCAGATCTAACCAATGTACTTGGTATGGATGAAGTAATTTCTATTTCAGCACTTAATAAAACAGGGCTTAAAGATTTAGAACATGCTATATTAAAAATATTAGCTTTAGAAAACATTGAAACAAGAGATATGAATTATTTATCAAATGCTAGACATATCACAAAAGTTAAAGAAGCATTAGCTGCATTAGAAAATGTATTAGAGTCTATTAAACTTGATATGCCGGTTGATGTTTATGATATTGATCTAACTGAAGCTTGGAAATTATTAGGAGAAATATTAGGAGAATATTATAAAGACGATTTACTTAATGAACTGTTCTCTAAATTTTGCTTAGGAAAATAGGAAAACATATATCATATATGTTATAATAAAAAAAGATAAGGAAGGAGTTGATTTTTATGTCATATGTTGCATTATATCGTACGTATAGACCTAAATCGTTTGAAGAAGTTGCTGGACAAAAAGTTGTTGTACGCACCCTTAAAAATGCACTCATTCATGATAAGATTCAACATGCCTATCTTTTTAGTGGTCCACGTGGAACAGGTAAAACAAGTGTTGCAAAAATATTTGCAAAAGCTGTGAATTGTTTACATCCAGAAAATGGATCACCTTGCAATAACTGTGATGTATGTAAAGGTATTGATCACGGCGATATTGCTGATGTTATAGAAATTGATGCCGCATCAAATAATGGTGTTGATGAAATTCGGGAATTGCGCGATAAAGTCAAATATATGCCTAGTGTTGGTAAATTTAAAGTCTATATCATTGATGAAGTTCATATGTTAACATCAGGGGCATTTAATGCATTATTAAAAACATTAGAAGAACCCCCCAAACATGTTATTTTTATTTTAGCAACGACTGAAGTATATAAAATACCTTCAACAATTTTATCTAGATGTCAACGCTTTGACTTTAAAAATATTGAAGTTAATGATATGATTGAAAAACTAAAAGAAATAATTAAACTTGAGCAAATTGAAATTGAGGAATCGGCGATTCGTGCGATTGCAGAAGATGCAGAAGGCGGATTAAGAGATGCGATTAGTTTACTTGATCAAGCAATTAGTTTCTCAGATAATATTATTACCGAAGACGATGTTCATGAAGTTGCAGGTAGTGTTTCTAAGACGGCTCTGTCAAATATGTTATTAGCTATTGCAAATAAAGAAATCACAAATACACTTGTTATCTTAAAAGAATTATTAGCTCAAGGCAAAGAAGCAAGTCGCATTGTTAATGATTTGATAATTGCCTTAAGAGATTTGTTACTTGAAAAAACAACAACAGTTGAACACCCTAAGTATGAAATATTAATGAGTGTTATTTCTACACCAAAAATATATTATTATTTAGAAATACTTAATCAATTACAACAAGACATGAAGTGGACACATCAAAAACGTGCATATATTGAATTAGCACTTATTAAAATGATGGAACATGAAACATTAAAGCATATTGATTATGACGCAGCAATTGCAGATATAAAAGCAGATTTACAAATATTAAAAACAAATGTTAATAACAGACCTGTCATAGTAGAATCTAAAAATACTAAAAGCAAAGCAGAATCGTTAGTAACAATTAAAAATGTGGAAAAGATTTTGCATGAAAGCGATAAAGACAAAAAAGATTTAATGCTTAAAGGCTGGGAACATTTAAAAAATTATCCAAAAAAACATTTACAAATGGCAGCATATCTTTTATCACAATCGGAATTAGAAGTTGTCTCAAATAATGAAATGCTTGTTGTATATGATCATCTTGAAGATTGTAAACGACTAATGGATGATGAAATTAAAAAACAAGTTATAGAAATATTAAATCAAAAGTCAGAATTAATTAACAATTATTATGCCATTTTAAGAAGTGATTGGTTAGTGATACTAGAAGTATTTAAGAGTCAATGGCAACAAGGAATTAAAAAACCTAAATTGCCAGCACAAGACTTAAAATTATATAAAGAATTTAAAGAAAAAAAAGAACCTGAAATTGTCAAAATAGGTAAAGAATATTTTGGTGATAAGGCGGTTATTAAGGAGTAAATATATGAATCCCAATATGTTGAGTAAACTAAAGAAAATGCAAAAACAAATGATGGAAGCACAAGAAGCGCTTGATTCAAAAGAATTCTTTGGTCGTGCAAGTGGTGTCACTGTTGTTGTACAGGGTACGCGCCAAGTCATTGATGTACAAATTAACCCTGAAATGCTTGAAGAAGTTGAAATGCTTCAAGATGCAGTGTTGCTTGCTACAAACGATGCATTAAAACAAATTGAAAAAGAACAAGAAGAAACCATGGGACAATTTACAGGTGGTTTAGGAGGATTTGGATTTTAATGTATCCAAAAAGTCTATTATACGTTATTGAAGATTTACAAAAATTGCCAGGTATTGGTGAAAAAACAGCAGAAAGATTAGCACTCCATATGGTTAGTGAACTTGATGAGACTGCAGTGTTAGATTTTTCAGAGCATTTAAAAATTATGAAAAGCGATATAAAAACTTGTCGTAAGTGTCATATGCTCACAGATCATGATGTTTGTGATATTTGTAATGACTCAACAAGAGACCAAGAAACAATTATGGTGGTTGCAGATGCCAAAGATGTATTCATTATGGAAAAAATGGCAACTTATCATGGGTTATATCATGTTTTAGGAGGACTTGTTGACTTTTCAAGAGGTATCACTGATAAAGATTTAAATATTGATACACTTGAAGAAAGAGTCAAACATGTTAAAGAACTCATTATAGCGACCAATGGAACTGTTGAAGGGGAAATGACAGCAAAATTTTTAAAACAATTATTTAATCAAGACAACCTTATCATCTCAAGATTAGCATCAGGACTTCCAGTAGGCGCAGATTTAAAATATGCGGATGAGCTTACGCTTGCAAAAGCTGTTGCAAATAGAATGAAATATTAAGGAGAAAATAATATGTGGGAAGTAATTAAGAGTTTTTTCATTAATCAATATGACAATTTTAATGGATTTTTACAAGATTCAGTGGATATCGATGGTAGATTATTATCACTTTATAATGAATTTATAGTGCCACTACCTGAAATTGTAAAAATATTAGGTACAGCATTTATAGCAATATTAATCGTTATGGGAACGATTAGTTTTGTTAAAAAATTAATGAAGTTATTTATAGTAATAGCGGTTATTTTAGTGATTGTATTTGTTATAACACAGCTTACATAAAAAAATACTTGCAAAATAATTTAGTTTCATATACAATATATACGGTTTTAGGAGGCATGCATGAGTCAAAATTTAGAATCACTAGCAATGATTGATATTGCAGAAGTTATATTAAAAGAAAGTAGTGAGCCAATAAAGATTAATGACATTATAAAAAAAGTTGTTGATATTAAAGGTGTATCAGAAGAAGATTTCGAAAAAATTACCCAATTATATATGGATATTACTCAAAGCGGTAAGTTTGTATTTTGTGGTGATGATAAATGGGATCTTAAAGAAAGAAATTTAGAACTTTGGGATAAAGATGGTTATGCATTTATTCAACATGAAAGTCCAACTGAAGGTGCTGAAGAAGAAGAAGAACTAGAATTTACAGAATTTATTCTAGATGAAAAAGAAGAAGACGAAGTTGAAGAAGTTGAAGAAGATGAAGATGATGAAAAAGAAGTAGTTGCTGATAAAGAAGAACTAGAAGAAGAAAAAGCATACATTGAAGTTGAACTTCCTATTAAATCAACAGATGATGACGATGTTGAAGATGAACCAGAAATAGAATTCGATAGTGATAATTATGACGAAGATGATTATAATGAAATTATGGATGACTATGAAGACATGTATGATAAATAAAAAAATAAAGCCTACACTGTAGGCTATTTTTTTCCTATAATAGAAAGGATAATATATGATAGATATTATTGGTTATATTGCGTCAGCAATAGTTTTAGTTTCACTTTTAATGAGCTCAGTAATTAAATTAAGAATTATAAATCTTGTAGGATCATTGGCGTTTGCTTTTTATGGTTTTTTGATTCCATCTATACCAACAGCAGTGATGAATCTTGGTATTGTAGTTATTAATATATATTATTTAGTTAAATTAAATAAGGCAAAAGAAAAATTTAGTGTTATTGAACTTGATAAGGATTCGAAACTATACTTAGATTTTGTGGATTTTTATAAAGATGATATAGTTAAATTCATGAAAGTTGATCTAGATTTCAATAATCCGAAATTTAAAAAATATTTTATTACCAGAAATACAATCCCAGCGGGATTATTTATTGGTGAAATGATAGATGATTATATGAAAATACATTTAGATTATACAACACCAACATATAGAGATTATAAAGCGGGAAAATATTTATATAGTGATGTTTATCAGTTATTTAAAGATTTAAATGTTACATATTTAACTAGTGATCCAGGGCAATTGAAACATGAATCTTATTTATTAAAGATGGGATTTAAAAAAATTGAAATAGATCATAAAATTATTATGAAAAAACTCTTAAAAAATCAAAAATAAATCATTGTGTATATATGTGGTTTTTGATATAATGATTAAGAGCCACACAAAGAGTCTCTTCGCAGAGACTCTTTTTATTTAAAAAAAGGAGAGGATCAAATGACAAAATATATATTTGTAACAGGAGGCGTTGTCTCTAGCCTTGGCAAAGGGATTACTGCTTCAGCAATTGGTCAGTTACTAAAAAGTCGCGGGTTAAAGGTGTTTATGCAAAAATTCGACCCATATATTAATATTGATCCAGGCACAATGAGTCCACTGCAACATGGAGAAGTTTTTGTTACTGATGATGGGGCCGAAACAGATTTAGATTTAGGGCATTATGAAAGATTTATTGATGAAAATTTAAACAGACATTCAAGTGTTACGACAGGTAAAATTTATCAATCTGTCATTAAAAGAGAACGTCGTGGTGATTATTTAGGGGCAACTGTTCAAGTCATCCCCCATATTACAAATCAGATTAAGAAAAAGTTAGTAGATGTTGCAAGACATACTAATCCAGATATCGTTATTACGGAAATAGGTGGTACGGTTGGTGATATTGAGTCACTACCCTTTTTAGAAGCCATTAGACAGGCAAGACGAGACTTTGGATATGAAAATACATTATATATCCATAATACATTAGTACCGTATCTAAGAGCTGCTAATGAGATTAAAACAAAACCGACACAACACTCAGTTAAAGAACTTATGAGTTTAGGTATTCATCCCGATATTATTGTTTTAAGAAGTGAAAAAGAAATTAGTGAAGAAAATAAAGAGAAAATAGCTTTGTTTTGTGATGTTGATAAAGATGCTGTATTTGAATCAAGAGATGTAAATGTTCTTTATGAAGTTATTACAGAGATGCATCGTCAAAAAATTGACGATAAAATACTTAAGCATTTTCAATATGATCATCAACCAGAAGCTGATGTGACACCATGGGTAGAATTAATTGAAAGAATTAATCATCTTGAAGGAAACATCCGTATAGGATTAGTTGGTAAATATGTTAAACTTCACGATGCATACTTATCGGTAAATGAATCATTAAAACATGCCGGATATGCGCATAAAGTTAATGTTTCAATTGAATGGATTGATGCTGAAGACATTGATGATAGTAATATAGCCGAAGCAGTTAAAGATTGTGATGGTATTTTAGTTCCAGGTGGATTTGGCAAACGCGCTACTTTAGGTAAACTTGCAGCAATTAAGTATGCAAGAGAAAACAATATTCCGTTTTTAGGACTATGCTATGGTATGCAACTTGCAGCAGTCGAATATGCAAATAATGTATTAAATATTGAAGATGCAAATTCAACGGAAATTGATCCAGAAACAAAAAACCCAGTGATTTCACTGCAACGAGGCAGAGATACACTTGAAGATTTAGGTGGCACATTAAGATTAGGGTTATATGGATGTGAAATTAAAAAAGATACGAAAGCTTATCAGGCTTACGGAAAAACACATATTGAAGAACGACATCGTCATCGTTATGAATTTAACAATGAATATTTAGAAAAATTTGAAGATGGAAATATGATTATCTCTGGTTATAATACAAAGTATCAGTTAGTTGAAATGATTGAATTAAAAAATCATCCTTGGTTTGTTGCAGTACAGTTTCACCCCGAATTTTTATCTAGACCGCTTAGACCGCATCCATTATTTAAAGATTTCATCGGTGCCATTATTTCACAAAATTCAAAATAAGTTATATATAAGAACGGTTACAGTTTATAAAAATTGATAACAAACTATGTTTGTAATATAATATAAGTGACAATTTCAAGGAGGAAATTATATATGTTAGTATCTGCAAAAGATATGCTTATTAAAGCGCACAAAGAAGGCTATGGTGTTGCCCAAATAAACATCAACAACTTAGAATGGACTAAAGCCGTTTTAACAACAGTACAAGAACTTCAATCACCAGTTATTTTAGGTGTTTCTGAAGGTGCAGCAAAATATATGGGTGGCTACAATGTTGTGGTTGCTATGGTTAAAGCACTTGATGAAGCTTATGGTGTGACTGTTCCAGTGGCTATCCATTTAGACCATGGTACATTTGAAGGATCATTTAAAGCATTAAATGCCGGATTTACTTCAATTATGTTTGATGGTTCACATTATCCATTTGAAGAAAATTTAGCAAAAACTAAAGAAATCGTTGCTGCATGTCATGCAAAAGGTGTTTCAGTTGAAGCTGAAGTAGGTTCAATTGGTGGTGAAGAAGATGGCGTTATCGGTATGGGTGAAATTGCTGATCCTGAAGAATGTCGTATTATTGCTGAAACTGGTGTGGATATGTTTGCTGCAGGTATTGGTAATATTCATGGTAAATATCCAGCAAATTGGAAAGGCTTAAATTTTGAAAC
>JBAYAP010000014.1:0-15105 GCA_041669715.1 Acholeplasmataceae bacterium | reverse complement strand
TCCTATCATATTCTATTCTACTTGATTAAAAACAAAAATACAAGAATAATATGATAAGTCATATAAATCAAGAAAAAGAGGCGATCATTTTTATGCATTTTATGTTAAAATTTTTTTCTTATTTAATACTCGCATATTTTGTTTTTCAAATATTTGGTAGAAAAAGAATCGTTGGTATTGTTATTTTATTAATTTCAATAGCTTTTTCAATAGTTACTGTTATCAATCATATTATAAATAATAAATCATTTATATATATATTATTAGTATTTGTTGTTGATGCGTTACCTATTGTGTTAGCTTTAATTCTATTTTTATATGTAACAAGAGCGTATAAAAGAGAAACAGTACGAAAAACTAAAACATTAAAACTTAAAAACATTCATTCAACCATTTATCCTAGCAAATATATGATGATGATTTCAATTTTTGGCAGTGTTATCTCAGGCATGATGTTTATTTTATTAATTTTAAATTATTTTTTTGAATTTACTGAAGTTAATCAAAGTTTAAGTATTATTATCTTTATTTTAGCAATTTTAGTTTGTATATTTAGTGTTTATCAATGGTTTGTTACAAGTCAAATTGATTATAATCGTATTGTTTTATATGTTGGTAAACAAAAAGAAAAGTGTTATATGTTTAATATTAAATCTTTAACAAGACCTTTTGAGATTTTAGATGTATATTCAAATGATGATTTCATTATTGATGAATTAGGCACAATTAAGGTATATAGTGGTATAAGACTTATTGAAAAAAACTATATATATTGGATTGCTACATCACAAAACTTAGAGATTAAAGATCGTGCTTTTGAACTTAAAACTGATGTATTTAAATCATATATTTATGATATTCCTAAATATAAAAAAATTAAAATTAAGCTTATTTTAGACCATGGTAAATATAGAGAAAAAAATAAATAATCTTATTAAATATTATTTTAATATACATATTTGATAATAAAAAATAGCCAATATTAGGCTATTTTTTTATAAATGCTTATTTTTTTAATACCATAGGTCTTTTCTTTTTGTAAATGTAATTGATCATATATATCATTTAATATGGTTTTTTTTTCAGTTTCAACAATGACATAACCTAAATTATCGGTAACTTTTGATAAAGACATTAAAAGATAAGCATAAGTAGGATATAAATAAGGCGGATCAATAAAAATAAGATTAAATCGCATAGATTCAATTTTTTTTAACATTTTTTTATCATCACGTAATAAAATTTCAACTTGATTTGCACAATTTAATAGTTCAGCATTATGGTGCATTGTTTTAACTGCATCTTTATCGTAATCAGATAGGTATGCAAATTTAGCCCCACGACTAATAGCTTCAAAAGCGTATGAACCAGATCCGGCAAATATATCTAATACGATATCATCTTCATGAATTTCAATCATTTGAAATACTGCTTCTCTAACCATATCCGCTGTTTCTCTTGTTGTTTTTTTATTTACACGATCTATACGTCTTCCTTTAAACTTCCCTGAAATAATTCTCATATCATCACCATCTTTATTATAACAAAAAAGCATTCAAATGAATGCGTTAACTATAAATTATATTTTCAAAAATTTCTTTATTAAACGATTTCAAAAATTGACATATAAGTTCGACACAATTTTCAAAATCATCAGTATGAATCATTGATGTGTGAGAATGTAAGTATCTTGTAGGTATACAAATTGATAATCCAAGTGCACCATCTTGTGATAAATGCATCATTGCAGCATCAGTTCTACCGGCTGTAATGGTTGCTTGTTGAAATGGTATATGATTAAGATTAGCAATATCTATCATATATTGTCTTAACCCGTGATGTGGTAACAATCCTGAATCATAAACGATAATTTGGGGACCAGCACCTAATGTTTGTTCTTCTTTTTGTCCTTCTGGTACATCGTTAGCAATACCTGAATCAATGGCAATTGCAACATCTGGATTTACAACATAACTTGATGTTTTAGCACCACGAACGCCAACTTCTTCTAAAACATTAAAAGCTGCATAAAAATCAACATTTAGTGTTTCGTTTTTTAATTTTTTTAAAACTTCAATTAAAATGGCACTACCAATTCTATTATCCCAAGCTTTACTTACTAAATATTTAGGATTTGCCATTTCATAAAAGTCTGCAGAAGGCGTAATCATTTGACCTGGTAAAATACCAAAAGATAAAACTTCATCTTTAGAACTTGCTCCACAATCTAAATACATATCTTCAATCTTAACTGCTTGATTTTTTTGATTTTCAGGTATAAGATGCGGAGGTTTTGCTCCTGAAACAGCTTTAATGACACCTTTATCCGTATGAATATCCCATACTTGAGCAAGCATCACTTGACTATACCAGCCACCAAGTGTTTGAAATTTAATAAATCCTTCTTTTGTGATTTGCGTAACCATTAATCCTACTTCGTCCATATGTCCAGCAATCATTACTTTGGGACCAATTCCTTTTTTATGGGCAATGACGGAACCTAATTTATCATAAAGTAATTCATCAACATCTTGTTTAACTTTAGATTCAATAAAAGTTCTAACTTGTTTTTCTCTAGCTGGTGTACCTGGCAATAATGTAATGTCTTTTAAAAGTTTTTTCGAAAAATCGTTCATATTTAACCTCATTTTGAATTTTGACTATAAAAAACCCTAGAAAGCTGTGAGAACGGATCATATTAAAGGGGGAATTATCTTTTCAATATTTCGGGATTCCATAAAATGGCTTTCACGCCCATATTGTTTTAATTCCCAATCCGGTCAATTTGGGTTCCACGGCTGCTTCCTAGGTTAATTTAAATTTATCACTAACATCCGATTTTGTCAAGTTGATATGCATTAATAATAAACATTTAATCTAACAAATTTACCATGATAAATTATGAGATTTATAAGAATTTCTCTAAGTTTTGTTTCAATTACATAACGATTGTTTACACATATGCAATCAACTCTTGCTGATACATAGTTTTCAATAACGATATCATTTAATTGAACAGAGTCGTGAACATTATTAAAAGCTTCAAAATCTTTTAATTTATCGAAATAAACGATAATTGATATAATAATTTTTGAATGAATTTGTAATTCTTTTAAAAGGTAAGCAAGATGTTGAGCTCTTGCAATAATATAACTATCCTTATGGAAAAAGTTTTTTTCATAATCAGTTTTACTAAAATCACTAAAAGTATGAACAGGTATCGAACGTTGAAATTTTGTTTCTAAGAAACTTTTAAATTTATCAACACGACGATGGTCTTTATAATAAAAATGTACATGAAGTGTTACTTCTGTTTGATTTATCGTATATGCGACAATGATGAAATGAAAGAAATTAGCATATACCAAAATATCATGAAAATGAAGATCAAATGTTGTTTTATCAGTCTTTATTAAATATTCTGAACAAAGCGTATATGTTTCATTGTAGACAATTGGTTCAAATAAAGCATTAGCATAAACATCTTTTTGCATATCGACATCGTAATAAGTAAGTGCATCATAGATAACTCTTTGATGTAATCTGTATAATTCAATTGTAATGATGACTAATGTAAATATAATAAATCCAATCATCATAGAAATTTTAATTACATTATCAAAAGTTGAAACTGATATAATATATATAATCAATGGAAATAAACTGATCGCAAATGTTCTAAAAGTTGACGTAAAGCCTTTTAAATATAAGAAATAGGCTAATAAAAAGATCATGACAATAATATATAAGGTAACAAAATTTGTCCAATTAAAATTATCTAAAGTGTTTGCAATATGATTAACTTCATGAATAAATGAAAATATACCAATTCCAATTAAAGCAAGCATTAAAAATTGTCGTAAATATTTATAGCTTTGAATTGTATATAGTTTTCTTGATTGTGGTAAGTGATAATAATTTTTCATTTCTTTACGGTATGCAAAAAATGGCCAACGATTTCCGCGAATACTAATTTGGATTGGTTGGGTGTTTTCATCCTTCATTTGTTTTCTTAAATATGATTCAAATGAAGAAAGCGGATTTAATAAAAAAATTAATGTTGCAATCACAATAATTGGTATTTGATAATCTATATTGATAAGTCTTAATGCTAATGCTGTTAATCCACCGTAAATACCAAAAATAATTAACTCTGGAAGGCCACCAAAAATAAAAATACCGATATAAGCTAATGTGATTAATGAAAAGATTAAAAAAATACTTTTCCATTGAATTTCAAATAGCGTAAATGCAAACGGTAGTGTGATTATGATTAAAGCAGATATGATAATTGATATAGTCATTCTTTGTTTCATGTATAGCCCCCTATATAGATATATTATACATAAAAACTCTTAGAATTAAAACAGAATGGTTTAGACTATGTGAAATAAAGAAAAAAGCAACATTTTTAAACAAAAATATTGATTTTTTTTCATTTAAGCTATATTTATATATTTAAAGGTACTTTTAATTGTTTTTGTTGAATAGATGCATTAGATATACTATACTAAACACATATGATTTATACACAATACTAAAGAGGTTCAAAATGAAAGTTAAAAAACAAATGCTAAATAAGGAACTTAGACCATTTTATAATAAATATCGTGTTGTGCCAAAAGTATTAAGTAAGAAATGGTCTGTTAAACTCATTAATGATTTCATTAATAAAACAATTAAAGGCAGAAATATTGAAGGTCTTGATTGTGATGAAATATATATACCTAGTACACATGATGATTATCAAATACGATTACGTATTTATCGTCCTTTAGATAATAAAAAACAATTACCTGTTCTCCTTTATATCCATGGTGGAGGTTATATTACAGGCATTCCAGATTCTAGTGATACAATCATTAAAAAATTCATCTTAACCAGACCTTGTGTTGTTATAGCCCCAGATTATCGTAAAGCATTGACCAAACCCTATCCAGCAGCATTAAATGATTGTTATGACACTTTGCTTTGGGCAAAAGGGCATTGTGATGATTTAAATATTATTACTGATAAATTTATGGTTGCAGGACATAGTGCTGGTGGTGGTCTTAGTGCTGCAGTAACGTTAAAAGCAAGAGATACAAAAGATATAAATATTGCATTTCAAATGCCACTTTATCCAATGCTAGATGACACACAACCCTTTGATCTTAAACGCTTTATCATTACGCCTACTTGGGATAGTAGATCAAATAAATTTGCTTGGGATGCTTATTTATTAGATTTACATAAAAAGCATTTAGATATACCAGCCTATGCTTCACCTTCAAGAAATCATGATTATCACGATTTTCCACCTACAATAACTTTTGTAGGTACCCTAGAACCGTTTTATTGGGAAACTGTAGAATATGTTCAAGCCCTTGAAAAAGAGGGTATTGATGTGGCTTTTAAAATATTTGAAGGTTGTTTTCATGGCTTTGATACTGTTGTTGGTACTCATATTTCTAATGAAGCAATTCATTTTACATATGATTATTTTGCAAAATTTTATGATAAATATGTTATATAAATAATATGAAGTCATTAAAAAAGATGTAAGGGATTAATTAATCTATTACATCTTTTTATTTTATATTATTAACTTTTTTTTAACATAGTCTTCATAAATAATTTATCAAAGATTATCAATAATACAGGAACAAATATCATGGTAAATACAAATGAAATTAATGTACCTTTACCTAATAAGAATCCAATATCTTGAATAGTTGAAATGTTAGAAAATAACCCTTCAGCAAATCCAGCAACTGATAAGATTAATGCAGATACCATCATTGTAATTAATGTTTTTTGATATGATTCATGAAGTGCATCATATTTTGGAAGTGTTTTTCTATTTTCTAAATACCTTGTTGTAAGCAGTACTGCATAATCAATAGTTGCTCCCAACTGAATTGACATGACGACTAAATATCCAATATAGATTGTTTGAATATTTAAAAGGTAAAGAATACTGATATTTACTGCTATTGCTGATTCAATGACTAGAATTAAAAATATTGGAATAATTGGATTTTTAAATGTAATCGCCAATATGATATAAATAGCAATTATAGATATTAACATAATTTTTAAATAGTCTGCAGTTACTGTATTTCTAATATCACTTGCTGTTGAAGCAACCCCTAAAACATAATAATTAGTGCCATATGTTTGCTCTATTGTTTGATATATATCATCTACAAAAGCATACATTTCATCATTTTCTTCTAAAATATCTGTTTGAAGTATGATTCTAGTATAGTTGTTTCCTACATATTGACTAATAACAGTGGGATCAATAAATGCTCTTGGGATATTTGGATCAACCAGTGTTACAAGTGTTTCAACACTTATCACATGTATATTTGCTTCAAGATTTGTTACCAGTTCAACTTCATTTTCAATATAGTTATTCGGTATTAGAATCACCATTTGTTGATATTGGTCAAAATATTGATTGATATTTGCTAAATCGATGGCAACTTCTGAATTTTCATCTAACGATTGGTTTTGACCATATAAATATTCTGTCTTTGATTCTAAGAAAAAACTAAATAAGAATATAATAAAAATTGCTAAAAAAGGAATTCTAAGTTTATATATTGTTTTAAGCATACCTTTAGGTGTGCGAATAAATTGTTTATGAACACCTTTAATTAACCATTTATCACATAAATATATAATTGTAGGTATAAGTGTTAATACAACTAAATAACTTAATATAATACCTTTTGACAATACAATACCAATATCAAAGCCAATTTTGTATTGCATAAATAATAATGCTAGAAATCCAGCAAATGTTGTAAGTGCTGAAGCTGTAATAGCTGGAAAAGTTTTTTTAAGCGCTTGTGTAATTGCTTGATTTTTATCTAAAGTTTCTCTTAACTCATGATAGCGGTGTAAGAAAAACAAAGTATAATCAATCGATAGGGCAAGTTGTAGGGCAAGTGCCATTGTTTTTGTAATAAATGAAATATCAGGTAATAAAGCATTTGTTCCTAAATTTAAGACAACTGCAACACCAATTGAAATAATTGCGATTACTGGATCAAACCATGAAACTGATGTTAGTAATAATAATACTAAGACAATTGGAACGATAATAAGCATAATCTTGAAAGTTTCATGACTTGCAAGATTTCGATTTGCCATTTCAATTAAGCTATCACCTCTTAAGTGTACTTGGTAATCATCTAATAATGTTTGGATATCTAAAACAACTTGATCAAGTTCAGTACTATAAGTATCTAAATCAAGAACAATAGTGATTAGAGCATTGTTATCTACATAAAATTGTTCTAATGTTTGATTTGGTATATATTCAATAGGTACAGTATTTAAATCAACATAGTTATCTAACCAAATTGTTTGACTTACATGCTTTACTTCACTTAAATCCTCTTTTAAAGCAATTGCTTGTGCTACTGTTACATCATCAATCATGACTTGTATCATTGTATTTTCGCCAAATTCTTCTTCATACAGTTTCAATGCTTGACTTGTATTTGAATCACTAGGTAAATAAACTGATAAATCATAATTTGTTTTTACTTGAAATATGAAAAACGTAGAAACGATTGTAAGTATCGTAAAAATTGATAAAATAATAATATGCTTTTTCATTTTTAAACCTCCTTATGAATATTTCATATAGTATTTTAAATAAACATTTTAAATCTCTATTTAAATTTTACATGAAATATGGTATAAATAAGATATGAAATGATGTTTTAATCATGATTTCAAATCCAGTTTAAGAGGTATATGTGATGGCTAAAGATCCTCAAATAAAAAAATTAATGATTGAAGAAACAAAAAAGATCATCGAAGAAAATGGTAAAGTGACAATTAAAGATATTTCAGAAAGATGCTATGTAAATATTGCATCAGTAAATTATTACTTTGGAAGCAAGGAAAACCTAATTTTTATTGTAATATCAGAAGTTTTATCAGAAATTAAGTCAAATATTATTGATATGGTTAAAAAACGTCAAGAAACGAATGCAGAGATATTTTTAGAAGAGGTTATTGGCTATATCTATTCTTTTTCAGTAAATCATATGGGTGTACTTAGATATTTATTTTTAGCTGATGGTCTAAAAGAAGGCCAACTATCTGAATTTGTACGTACTTTTTTTACAGATCCAGAATTTATTGCGGTTGCTTATAACAATTTAGGTAAAGATTTTCAAGCAGATGATTCAAAACGATTACAAGTAAAATATATGATAATCTTCTCTTCATTTTTCATGCCGTTATTCTTTCAAATTATGAATCCATCAATGAATGAAAAAAATCAGATGGATACTTTTAAAGATCCCGAATTTAAAAAATATTTCATTGAGCAAATTTTAAAAATTATAGTTTAAGACATAAAAAAAATGTTTCCTTTTTGGAAACATTATTTTTTTTATTTAGATAATAATTCAACTAATTCAGCTTTTTTAAGTGCACTGTAGCCTGATAATCCTTTTTCTTTAGCTAATGCTTTTAAATCAGCGACTGAAAGTGATGATAAATCAGTAGAAGCTTTAACTTCTGGTTTTTCTACTTTAACAGCAGGTTTTTTAACTTCAGCCTTAACTTCTGGTTTTTCTACTTTTGCAGCAGGTTTTTTAGCTTCAGCTTTAACTTCTAGTTTTTCTACTTTTGCAGCAGGTTTTTTAACTTCAGCTTTAACAGCAGGTTTTTCTACTTTTGCAGCTTTGTTTTCTGTTACAGCAGGAATTTGACCATTTAAAGCTTTTTTAGCTATTTCACAATAAGCTGAGAAATCTTCTGGTTGAGTTACTGCTAAGTCAGCTAACACTTTTCTATTTACTTCTACATGTGCTAATGATAAACCATGGATTAATTTTGAATATTTCATACCGTTTAATTTAGCAGCAGCATTAATTCTTGATATCCATAATTTTCTGAATTCGCTTTTTCTTTTTTTACGATCTCTATAAGCATATGCTAATGAACGCATTACTTGTTCATTTGCAGTTCTATATAATGAATGTTTTGATCCAAAGTAACCTTTGGCTAATTTTAATATTTTTTTACGACGTTTTCTAGTAGTCGTTCCACCTTTAACTCTTGGCATTTTATTCTCCTCCTACTTCATGTTCGAAATTAGTGATTTAATTCTTTTTTCATCTGATGGATGAACACCTGTTTCGCCTCTTAATTGTCTGTTTTGCTTTGTTGTTTTATGAGCAGCTAAATGCCCTTTATAAGCATGCCCGCGCATTAATTTACCTGTGCCGGTAATTTTGATTCTCTTCTTTAAGCCACTATGTGTTTTTTGTTTTGGCATATGAATTCCTTCTCTCTATATTTTCTTTTCAATAGGTGCAACAATTGCAATTAATGAGCGACCTTCCATTTTTGGTTTCGCTTCAATATTTACATTTTCACCTAAATCTGCAATAAATTTTTTGATAACTTCGTATCCAACAGTTTGATGTGTGATCATTCGGCCACGAAAATAAACTGAAACTTTTACTTTGTTATCTTTTTCTAAAAATTTTAAAGCCTGACGAAGTTTTGTATCATAATCATGTTTATCAATTGTTGGACTTAAACGAATCTCTTTAAGTTCAACCACTTTTTGATTTTTCTTCATTTCACGAAGTTTACGTTGTTGCTCATAGCGATATTTTGAGTAATCTAATAGTTTGGCAACCATTGGACTAGAAGTCGGAGATACAACAACTAAATCTAATTCTTTTTCTAATGCATATTTCATCGCTTCACCGCGTGTGATAATACCAATTTTATTACCTTCATCATCAATTAATAAAATTTTAACATTAGGAATATTCTCGTTTACAAGCTCACCACTTTGATTCTTTGTTTGTTTAATACCGTTCACCTCTTTATATTTTTTTTAGGAAAAGAAAAAGTGCGTACATTATGTACCCACTTAAAGTCAAATTTTGACTGTGACTGCTTTGCCCATGATTTTAACCATCAGGCGAGAGGGTACCTCTTCTTTTCACTACGTATTGATTATACATATAACAACTTATAATGTCAAGTAAAAACTTATGAAATCTGTGTTTTTACCATTTTATTGTATGCAATTATAAATCCCAATATAATATAGAGTATTTGATAAACTATATGATATTTATATTGTAACATATTTTCATGATAAAAAGGACATAAATAAAATAATAATAATCTAAATTTATCTTGAATTAACATATGGTAAATAATTGCTAATACTGCAAAAATAATTGCAAAGTTTTGATATTTTATATGAATGAACATAAAGACTAGATTCATAACAATTAAGTTTTGATTAAACACAAGCACAAGCGCAAATAAAAAATCTAAAGATACTAAATAATATGATGTCATAAGATAGGGCAAACAATAGATGAATACAATAAGCAGTGCTTGTGTCCAAAGAATAAAAAATACATAACTTAACATTTTGTAAAAAGTAACCTTGCTTTTACCAAAAAATGCATATAACGGTTGTAATGAATTTGATTCATGATGCATTACCATCATAACAATTAATAATGGCATCATTAAATTTAAATATTCAAGACTTAAATGCTTATATTGAAACATAAAATCATCATGATACATTATTTGATCATAAGTGCTTTGATCAAGTTGAAATAGGCTAACAACCCATAAAATGACGATACCAATACTTATTAAATAGATTAACATTTTTTGTTTTGTCATCCAGTATGAAAAAATTAAATGTATCATAACGTTATATGCTTATTACAAAGTGGTTTTAACATATCTGGAAAATGGGTAATCATTAATATGGTATGATTTTTAGTTTTTAGATATTCAATTAGTTGATAAAACTGCATACGACCTTCTTGGTCAAGTGCTGCTAAGGGTTCATCAAAAATAATAAGTTCAGGATGCCCCATACAAGCCGATAAAATACCTAACTTTTGCCGATTGCCGTGAGATAATTGATAGATACTTTTAAATAACGGTAATTTAAACTGATATACTAAAGTTTCATAATCTGTCATTTCTTTAATTTTAGATAAAAGATCGATATAGCGATTAACTTTCATAAATAAAGGAAATTCAATATGCTCAGGTAAATAACCAATTTTCATTGGCTTTTTATATACAAAACCTCTATCAGGGTTAATATAGCCTAATATAAGTTTTGTTAATGTTGTTTTACCTTTCCCATTATCACCACTAACTAATATACAATCCTTCTCATGAATTTCTAAATCATAAGGAGTTTTAACATCATATTTATATACTTTATCTAATTTAACTAAGCAAGTATCCATAAAGCATCATCCCTGATTCCTTTAATATTTGATAATCATTTATATACAAAAAATAATCAATGATTTGAATATCACCTTGATCATTATAAATCATGATTGGACATGCATATAAAAGCTGTTTATCATAATCTATAGTTAATATGAGTTTATCATCGTTTATCGTCCAATTGACTTGATGATTTGCACCAATATATATTTCATCAATAGTTTGGTTAATCTCATTAAAGGCTACATAAATCTCTTTGATGCGAGAAATTGAAGTTTCTGCATCTTTTATTGCTGATAAACTTTGCCAATCAATAATATTTACTTCACTTTGTTCACTATAGAATAAACTTAATGTTCCAAAATAAAATTGATAAATATCATCATTAGTTAATGTAATTTCTAAAATGGCATCATCAATGTAAAAACTTTGATTAATCTGCGGCATTTGTAACTCTAACATATATTTTTCATAAGTTTCACCTAAATATGATTCACTACCCATTAAATTAATCTCTAAAGCAGATAACGTCATTTGCTTACTTTGATCTTCATTATATATTTTTACATCCATGTAATTATTAGTGTCTAATATAGGATAATCATGATTTATAAAAAACATAATATCAATTGTTTCTTCTTCATCTAACACATATGAATAATAAGTATTAACAAAATATATTTTTATGGGTTGTTTTGCTTCATTATATTTAATAATAAAAATCATTAAAAATGCAACAACGATCATTGATATATATATAATAACTTGTTTCATATTTTTTTCTTTTCTAATCTTTGATATTGGGTTGTTACTAAAAACAATTCATAACCACCCTTTTGTACTCTTTGCCAACAAAAATAACGTGCTGCAACGCCATTTGTGATTTTACCTTCACCATAAATATATAAATCTACTTGTGTGCCTGGATCTACATCAAACTCAAGTTCATAAGTTGCTTTTTCAGTTTTTGTTTGCGTATAATCTGCCGATAATTTTAAAGCACCGTCAAGATTATTTTTAAATGCAGTTTTAGTACTTGTTGTCTTAATTGATATACTCCCTGATGCTGATAATGCAAGTTTACTGGTTGATGTTTCTTCTAATGTGTATTTATAAGATATTGCTGTATATCCATCATTATAATAGGAGAATTTGGTTTCAGTAATATAAGAAGCTTCGATATTTTTATTGACTGTATAATTTTTCCACCCCATAAACTTTCTTTTGGTGACTTGTTTGTAATAAGTTTTGTAATCATCATCGGTAAAATCTTCTAATAATTGCCCACTGCTTATTTCAATGTTTTCATAAGCATGATAATTTGAATCAGCTGATACTTGTGGCATCCATAAGTAAAACAACATAAAACATAACATAAAAAATACTATTTTTTTCATATTTATACCTCCATTTTATGTTATGCACTTTTGATACTTTTTACTTTATAAAAAAAACACCTAAAATTAGGTGTTCTATTTTAACGATTAAATTATTTTTTCATAAATGCTTCTATTTCAGAAACTTCTTTAATAATATCTTTACTTAAATTGATACAACCATCTTTAGTTACTAGAATATCATCTTCAATTCGAATGCCGATACCTTCTTCAGCAATGTATAAGCCTGGTTCTACTGTAATAATAGCACCTACTGGAATTGGTTCACTATATTTACCAACATCATGGATGTCAAGTCCTAAATAATGACCTAAACTATGATAATAATATTTAATGATTTCGTTATCATTTTTAATAAGTCCAAGTGATTTAGCACCTTCAATTAATATTTTTCTACCATATTCATTAAATGCTTGAAGGGTAACCCCTGGTTTTAACCATTCAATAGTATCTTTATTTGTTTTTAAAACAACTTCATATATTGCTTTTTGACGGTCACTAAATTTACCGTTTGAAGGTATAGTTCTTGTAATATCAGCACTATAATGATCTAAATCCGCACCTAAATCAAATAAAACAAGTTCACCATCTTTAATGACTGTATCATTATTGCGATAATGAAGTACAGTTGCATTTTTTCCTGAAGCAGCAATCGTACCAAATGCTGGAATTGCTTTGTTTTTATTTAATACATAATTAAATTCAGCTTCCATTTCATATTCAGTTTCTTTTGGTTTCATGGTTTTCATTAAACGTTTTATACCATCTTTAGTAATGCTTATAGATTTTTTAATTGCTTCAACTTCAGCACTATCTTTAATGGTACGAAGTGTTGCTAAAAATGCTTGATTAGGTTTAATTTGTAAATAAGGGAATAAACTTAATAAATATTTAGCATAAAATTGGGCTTTAGTATCTAATAGTTCGGGATTTAAGCGATCTAAATCTAAATATGCAGTTTTTAATTCACCAAAAACAGCACGTCTTGATGTCGATAACATTTGACTTACAAAAGTATCAAGTTCCTTGATATCTTTAACATTATTTAAAGAAACACCTGAAATATTAGCTGCATCTTCAAAACTAAACCCAGCACCAGTCCATAAAGATTTAATTGGATCGATTGCTTCAATAAATATAAATGATTCAGTTTTATCTAAACTTTTAACCATTAATAAACATACATTTTCTTGATCAATTCCCGTTAAATAAAAGAAATTTCTATTTACTGAAAATGGATAATTATCATCTTGTGAGCGTTGAGGCGCAACACCTGAAAAAAACAATGAAATAGATTCATGGTCTAAATATTTTAAATACTTTTCTCTACGTGCAATAAACATAATATTTTACTCCTTAAAGAACTTTAATTTGTTCTAATATATTTTTTTCTATCATTTTAACATAAGTTTTTGCTTCTTCAATACTTTGAGCATGGACACCAAAATATATTTTAATTTTAGGTTCTGTACCACTTGGTCTAAAGACAATCCAAGTGTGATTGCTGTACTGATACTTTAATACATTTGATTTAGGCAGGTCTAATGCTGTTTTTTGGCCGTTTTTAATGTGAAAGCCTAATAATACATCGTCATATGATAAAAGCTCTTTATCCTTTAATACAGGCGGATTTTCTCGGTAAAACGACATAATACTTTCAATCTTTTTAGAACCTTCAATACCTTCAAATTTTATAGGATTGGTATGTTCATAATATACTCCAAAATTAGAGTAGATAATATCTAAATAATCAACTAATGTAAGTCCTTGAAGTTTCATGTGGTTTGCCATTTCAGCAAGCATATATACTGCTTGAACAGCATCTTTATCCCTAACAAAATCGGATATTAAACTACCATAAGATTCTTCACAACCAAATATATAAGGATTCTTATTTTCATAAATATCTGCTTGCTCACCAATAAATTTAAATCCAGTTAATGTCGTAATAACTTCTACACCAAAAGATTCTGCAATAACTTTAATTAAATCAGTTGTAACATTTGTCGTATATACATGACCATTTTTTGGTAATTTATTCAGTTTTTGTTTTTCACTTAAAATATAATATAATTCAGCAGATGCTGTTTGGTTTCCTGATAGTAATTGAAATTTATCATGATGCTTAACAGCAATGCCTAAGCGATCGGCATCAGGATCTGTAAGCATAACAATATCCGCATTTATTTCTTTAGCATAACTAATCGCGCCTTCATAGGCATCTGGTTCTTCGGGATTTGATGATTTAGTGTTTGAAAACATTGGATCCACAATCATTTGTGGTTCATAAGGATAAATGTCATAACCTTTAGATTTTAAAAACTTAGGAATGACAGTTCCTCCTGTACCATGAAGTGGAGAGTAAACTATTTTTACTTTCTTTTCTTCATCATAGATTTTAATTTTTTCAACTTCTTTTAAATATATATCATCAAAAGATTCATCAATATATGTTATA
>JBAYAP010000013.1:0-15782 GCA_041669715.1 Acholeplasmataceae bacterium | reverse complement strand
ATATTTAAAAGATTTATCATTTGATCGTTTATTACAAATTAACGGAAGTAAAGCAAAAAAAATCGGAATAAGTATCGCATTAATCTATGCTTTAATTGTTACTGTTGGCGGATTTGGATTTTTATTCTTTAATTTAGCTCAATTGCTAAGCAGCATGAATCAAATGGAAACAATGATTAGTTTCTTAGCAACATACTCTTTAATGATTCCAATCATCATGACGCTTTTTAGAGCAAGTGGCACATTATTTTTTTATAAAGATTATGAAATTTTAGCAGCATTACCAATAAAATCAAAAACAGTACTTGGGGCAAAACTTACAATCATGTTTTTATGGATGTATGTTACAAATATCGTTTTTGTTGTTCCTATATTATTTTCATATTTTTATTTTGCAGGATTTGATATTGTAGGGCTTTTGATTTATTTGGTAGCATCTATAGTATATCCTTTAGTACCTATTGTTATATTAACGTTTATTTCTTTAGGTATTGGTTATATTGCAACTAAGTTTAATTTTGGAAAAATAATTCAAATCATATTATTATTTGTTTTATTTTTTGGTATTTTATATGCCCAATTTAGCATAAGTGCAGCAGAACAAAATCCTTTAACAGGACAAATAGATACAATTGCAGGTATAAGTAAATACTATCCACCTATTCGGTGGTTTCAAGATGCGATTTATAGCCATGATTGGCTAAGTTTGTTATATTTATTATTATCACATTTAGCAATATTTGCATTATTTTTTCTAAGTATTGAAAAATTATCGTTAAAACTCAATCAAACGGGTATTCAAAAACATGTTAATAAAAAAGTTAAAATGACTAAAATTGCGCAAAGTTCAGTTACTAAAATTTTAATCAAAAAAGAATTTAAAAAGATTTTAAGCATTCCAGTTTATGCAATTAATGCTGGCTTTGGCATTGTGCTTTTATTAGTATTATCTATTGCATCTTTATTTTTTAATGATTTATCGGAAATTTTAGCAACGTTTGAATTAGCAAATATTGAATCATTTATTGTTGTATCACTAGTGATTGGATTTGTACTAGCTCTTGCATATACACCAGCGATAACATTATCTTTAGAAGGTAAAAACTTCTGGATTCTTAAAAGTCTACCAATTAAGGCAAGTCAGGTTATGACTGCTAAAATATACTTTAATATTTTATTATTTTTTCCGGCTATTGCTGTTAGTATTATATTCTTTAGTATTGCATTTGGTTTTAGTTTTATTCAAGTTATTGTGACTCTGTTATTATCTTTTTCACTGTTGTCTTTGATTTCAGTAGTAAATTCTATTGTTAATTTATATTTTCCAAAATTTGATTTTAAAAATGAAGTAGAAATCGTTAAACAAAGTGCTGGTGCATTAATTGGTATGTTAGTAGGTATGAGCATTGTAGTAGTAAATGGTGCTATATTTTATTTTATTACTTCATATTTTAGTGAAGAAATTAGTTTTGCTTTATTAAGTTTAATGAATTTTTTATTGATCATTCCATTTTATGATATTATTAAGAATAAATCAGAAGGTATATTTAAAAAATTATAATGATAGGTGATGTTGAGTTTGTTAAAATTTAAAACTAAATACTTAAAAATTTCAACAACGTTTTTTTTGGCATTCCATTTTATATATTTTATTTTAAATCAAGGTTATGCATCTTTGCTATCTTGGTTGTTTTTGATTGTATCAATTATTGTTGTTTATTTTATGTTTATGCAAGTTGATGAAAAAAATTATAAAAAAACTTTGTTTTCAATTATTGCATATTATATTGTTTATGCACTTTTTATATATCAAAGTTTTATAGATTATCCTATTCCATTTGATAATGTAGAACAAATTGTTTTTACTATAGGTATTAATTTTGCTTGGTTATGTATATATATTTATGTTATGTATCATAAAGATCATGAAGATGCAAAGCATATATTTTATATTGTGACACTTATCTTATTTCTTTTTGAATCATTTTCTAATTCAACACGCTTAATTTCATTTGTCCGTGGTTATATGACTAGAGCATTGACACCATTTATTGGATTTTTGCTTGTTGTATTTATTATTTTAATGACGATAACAACGTTATTGACATATTATTTATATTTAGAAGAAACAAAAGAAAAATTAAATATAAAAATGATTAAAAAAATATAGAATAAAAGCATCAAATCTAATTGATTTGATGCTTTTTTTAATATTATAATTAAATTAAGTCTTTGATATAAGCTTCTATTTTTTCTGGTTCAAAGTTTGGACTGAAACGGTTAACAACCTTACCATCTTTATCAACTAAAAATTTTGTAAAATTCCATTTGATCTTTTGACCAAAAATCAATTTTTTTAAAAAGCCTTCGGGCTTTTCTTTATTTGTTAATTCTCTGACATTTTGGTTTTTTAAATATGTATATAAAGGGTCTTCGTTTTTACCATTAACTTCAATTTTGGAAAATGATTGAAATTGGGTACCATAAGTTAATTCACAAAACGATTTAATTTCTTCATTAGTGCCAGGAGCTTGATTTAAAAATTGGTTTGAAGGAAAATCTAAAAGTTCAAAACCTTGATCCTTATAATTTTCGTAAAGTTTTTCTAATCCTGAATATTGTGGTGCAAATCCACATTTCGGTGCAGTATTAACAATGAGTAGTACCTTACCTTGATAATTTTTTAAAGAAACATTTTTATTATGCATGTCTTTAACTTCCAAATCATATAAATTCATTAAAATCACCTCCTAGGATATTTTAATTTATATACGTAGTTTATCAAACATTTGTTATTTATGAGTATAATTTACTTAAAGTATAAATAAAAACATCAAATCAAGCGATTTGATGTTTATAAAAGTATTATTGGTTTGTAATAAAATCTATTATTTCTTTTTGAGTTTTCATACTTAATGCTCGATGTGCATTTAATATTAAAGTTTGACTATTTTTTTCTGATATCTTAGATTTAATATCGAGTAATGAATGAGGAGAACAAGATAATTCATTGATACCTAAACCAATAAGAATCATTGCTGCTTGAGGGTCACTTGCCATTTCGCCACATACACTAACAGGAATGCCTTCTTTTTGTGCTGCGACAACTGTCATTTTTATCATTTTTAATATAGCCGGATGAAATGGTTGATATAAATATTCAAGCTTTTGATTTGTACGATCAGTTGCTAGCATGTATTGAATTAAGTCATTGGTTCCAATAGAGAAGAAGTCACAAACTTTTGCAAGATCATCAGCAATCATCATGGCAGATGGTATTTCCATCATAATGCCTAATTGATATTTTCCAACTTCGAAACCATCTCTAATAAGGGATGCTTCAATTTCTTTAGTTAAAGCTTTTGCTTCTAAAAATTCTTCGTAAGTAGAAATCATCGGAAACATTATTTTTAATTGACCATATGAACTTGCTTTTAATAAAGCAGTTAATTGTGCTTGAAATAAAGCTTTTTGATTAAGTAATAAGCGAATACCGCGATTACCTAATGCTGGATTGCTTTCTTCATCATGCTTAAAATATGGTAGTGGTTTATCACCACCGATATCTAATGTTCTAATAATTACAGATTTATCTTTAAATGCGATAAGCATTTGTTTATAATATTCAAATTGTTCATCTGCTGTAGGCATTTTGTGTTGATCCAAAAATAAGAATTCTGTTCTAAATAATCCTACACCATCAATAGCTACATTTTTTACAAAACGCATATCTTCAAGTGATCCTAAGTTTACAAAGAGTTTTAAATGTTTTCCATCTTTAGTTACAAAAGGTTTGCCATCAAAAGCTTTTAATTCAGCTTGACTTTTATCGTATTGATTAATTTTTTCATGATAAGTACTTAATAAATCATCACTTGGATTTTCGAAAACTTCGCCACTAAATCCATCAAGTATCGCGAGTTCGTGATCTTTTGTTATTTTCATTAAAGACTTAACACCAAAAATTGCCGGAATATTAAGTAATTTAGCAATTATTGCACTATGTGAAGTTGTACTACCAACTTCTGAGATAAGACCTTTAATATATTTTAAATCTAATTGTGTTGCTTGTGAAGGTGTTAATTCATGAGTTACTAAAATGACAGGTTTATCTATGTTTGCTAAATCAAATACAGGTAGATTAAGGGCATTTTTCATAATACGAGAAGAAACGTCTTTTAAATCAATTGCTCTTGCTTTGATATAATCATCATCAATTTGATTAAATGTATCAATATATTCGTTAGAAGTAATTGATAATGCATAAATTAAATTAAAGTGCTCATCTTTAATTATTTTTTTAACTTTATTAACAACATCAACATCAGTTGCAATAGAAATATGAGCATCAAATAAACTCAACATTTCTTTGTCAAATTTATTTTTATATTTTGTTTTAAGTTCGTTTAATTGATCAATGCTTTTTTGAATTGCAATTTCATACTTTTCAATTTCTTTATCAGGATTTTTAATAAGTGTTGGTAATATATTAATTTTATAATCTTCAAATTTTAATATTTGAGCTATTGCATATCCTTCGCTAACCCCAATACCTTTAAGCATAGTATCACTCCTTGTATAAATATTGTATCATTATTTTAAAATGTTTTGTTATTTTTTTATTATGTAAGTGTTACCATTAAAATGATAAAAATTGAAGTATTCTATTCAGCAAATGTTCTTTTTTTTGTTATAATATAAATGAGGTGAAAACGATATGTTAACTTATGAAGAATTAAAAGCCCGTTTAGGCGAAATTATCGATCCTGGATTTGATAAACCGCTATCTGCAATTAATGGTATTAAGAAACTTGTCATTGGACCAACGGGTGTGGTTGAATTAGAAGTTTATCTTAAAGATAAAGCAAAGAATGAGCAAAAAGTAAAAATTGAAATTATTCGACTTGTTAAAATTGATGCAGGTTTTCCAGGAATAAAAATTGAATGCTTTGAAAGTGAATTTTTAGTTGAGGGTGAAAAATCTATTAAATATTTAGCAATTGCATCCGGTAAAGGCGGCGTTGGGAAATCAACAGTAACAGCAAACTTAGCTGCTGCATTGGTTCGTCAAGGAAAGAAAATTGGTATTATTGATGCTGATGTTTATGGAGCAAGTATTCCAAGTGTTTTAAAATTACCAATTAAACCGATTTCATCAACTGAAGATGAACGTATGATACCACTTGTTAAAGATGATATTGAAGTTATTTCAACAGAATTTTTTATGCCTACTGATAAACCATTGATGTGGCGTGGACCAATGTTGGGGAAAATGTTAGTACATTTCTTTAATGGCACAAAATGGCGAGAAGATATTGATTTAATTCTTATTGATTTACCTCCAGGAACTGGAGATGTTGCACTTGATGTTAGATCATATGTACCAAAAAGTAAAGTTTTAGTTGTAACAACACCCCATGAAAATGCTGCACATATTGCTGTAAAAGCAGGTATTGGTGCACAAAATATTGGTCATGAAGTTATTGGTGTTATTGAAAATATGAGTTATTATTTAAATCCATGTAATCAAAAAAGAGAATTTATTTTTGGTGAAGGTGGTGGCGAAGCAGTTGCAGAAAAATTAGGAGTTCCTGTTTTAGGCCAAATTCCTCTAGGACAACCTTTGGATAAAAGCTATATGTTTAAAGGAAATGAACCAATTGGTAAAGTTTATGATGAAATTGCATCAATTATTATAAAGAAATTAGAAATTTAAATATTATTATAATTAGTAAAAAGTAGCATCACTATGCATATATCATGTGAATGCTACTTTTTTTTATTTTATATCACTAAATTTTAATATAGGATGTCTTACAGCTTTAACTTCATCAAGACGTCTTACGACAGTATGATGGGGTGCTGTTTTTACAAGTTCAGGACTATCAATTGATTCTTTAGCAACTTTTCTCATAATATCAATGAAACTGTCTAATGTTTCTTTTGATTCAGATTCGGTTGGTTCAATCATCATAGATTGATGAAAAATTAAAGGAAAATATATGGTTGGTGCATGATATCCATAATCAAGTAATCTTTTTGCAATATCTAATGTTTTTACACCAGTTGATTGATCTTTTAAACCATCAAAAACAAATTCATGCATAGCAAATTGATCAATGGGTAATTCAAAAACATCTTTTAGTGATGTTTGAATATAGTTAGCATTTAAAACAGAAAAAGCGCCAACATCGTTTAAGTTTTCTTTTCCTAAACTTAAAATATAAACATAAGCTCTAAGGTAAACTAAAGTATTACCATAAAATGAACCGATAGAACCAATTGTGTCTTTTGGCTTTACCCAGACATATATATTGTTTTCTTTTTTAACAAAAGGTGTCGGTAAAAATTCAATTAAAGATTTACAAACGCCAACAGGACCTGATCCAGGACCACCACCACCATGAGGTGTTGAAAATGTTTTATGTAAATTAAGATGTGTAATATCAAATCCCATATCACCGGGTTTTACTTGACCTAATAGAGCGTTAAGATTAGCACCATCATAATATAGAAGTCCGCCAGCTGCATGAACCAGTTTTGAAATTGTTAATATGTCTTTTTCAAAAACACCAGCTGTATTAGGATTGGTTAGCATTAATCCTGCGATTTCATCATTTAAAACTTCTTTTAAAGCATCTAAATTAACAGTGCCATCATTATTTGATTTTATTTCTACAACATCAAAGCCACAAACACTTGCACTTGCAGGATTTGTGCCATGTGCACTATCAGGAATGATGATGATATGGCGTTTATTATCTTTTCGTTTTTGATGATAAGCCTTAATGATCATTAAACCAGTAAGTTCACCATGTGCTCCTGCAAAAGGATTTAATGAATAAGCATGCATACCGGTAATTTCAGCTAACATGTTTTGTAATTCATCATATATTCTTAATAAACCTTGGGTAGTAGAAGATGGTTGTAATGGGTGGGTTTGAGTAAAGCCACTCAAATTAGCAAGTTCATCATTAATTTTTGGGTTATATTTCATTGTACAAGAACCAAGTGGATAAAATCCATTTTCTAAACCAAAGTTTTTTTGACTTACATTTGTATAATGTCTAACAACATCAAGTTCAGATGCTTCAGGAAGATTTGCAATACTTGATCTTTTTAAGTGTGAAGGAATTTCTACTTCATCAAGAGTTTCATGATCAAAATTATAACCAATGCGTCCTTTAGAAGAAAGATTAAATATAAATGTATCATAAGCTTTCATGATATGCCACCACCATTTCTACGAGTTGATTGATTTCAGCTATTGATCTTTTTTCTGTAACTGCAAATAATAATAAATTATCTTTGATTGTTAGTGGACCTAAAATGTTATTTTTGACTAAAAAAGATTCTAAATGATTTGTATCAAATTTAGGCTTTAAGACAAATTCATTAAAAAACATTTGATTAAAAGCCTCTTCGAATAATTTAGTTTGAAGTAATTTATTATATAAATAATGGGCTTTATTCAATTGATCTTTTGCAATATTTACAAAACCTTGTTTTCCTAATAAAGATAAGTAAATAGTAACTGATAATGCAAGAAGTGATTGATTTGAACAAATATTAGAATTTGCTTTTGCACGTCTGATATGTTGTTCTCTAGCCTGTAATGTAAGAACAAAAGCTTGCTTTCCATCAACATCTGTTGTCATACCACAAATACGTCCTGGCATTTTTCTAACGTATTCACTTTTTGTTGCTAAATATCCTAAATAAGGACCACCAAAGCTCATAGGTATACCAAGAGATTGCAGTTCACCACAAGCAATGTCGGCATCATAATCTTTTGCGTTTTTAAATAAGGCTAAAGATTGACCTTCTTGATTTACAATAAAAAGTCCTTGATTTTGATGGACAATATTTGATATGCCATCATAATCTTCAATAATGCCATAATAATTTGGAGTACTAACGATAAGACCCATAGTATCTAGTATATGGGTGTTTATAAAGTCTTTATCAGTAACGCCGTGTTTTGAAGGTACTAAGATGACTTCAATATTTCTATATTTTGCATAAGTTAAAACAACCTCAATAACATGAGGATTTAATGTAGAACTTACTAATATTTTATTTTTTTTAGTTTGAGCGTATGCCATAAACATGGCTTCAGCAGTTGCAGTTGCCCCATCATACATTGAAGCATTTGAAACATCCATGCCGGTAAGTTCACAAATCATGGATTGATATTCAAAAATATAATGAAGTGTACCTTGTGATACTTCAGGTTGATAAGGTGTGTAAGATGTTAAAAATTCTTCTCTAGATGTAATTGAATTTATCGCGCTTGGCATATAGTGATCATAGCTACCAGCACCTCTAAAAACAATAAATTGTTGATTTAAATTTGCAAGGCTTTGCATATGTTTTGTTAATACATAATCTGACATTTGTGAAGGAATTTGATAAGGTTTTGAAAGTTTGAGTGATTGTGGTATTTGACTAAAGAGTTCATCCATAGAAGCAGCACCAATCACCTTGAGCATTGCTTCAATATTTTCTTTAGTATGTGGTAAATATTTATGCATTATTTACAACAAGCTTCGTAAGCGTCATCAGTAAGCAAATTTTCTAATTCCTTATCATTTAATAATGTTACTTTTAAAATCCAGTTGTCATATGGATTTGTATTTAATAATTCCGGAGTATCAACTAATGCTTCGTTAACTTCTAAGATTTTGAAACTAACAGGTGCATATAAATCAGAAGCAGCTTTAACTGATTCTACAGCACCAAAAATATCATCTTTTTTAAATGTTGCACCAACATTTGGTAAATCAACAAAGACAACAGCACCTAAAGTATCTTGAGCGTAATCAGAAATACCAATGAATGAAATATCACCATCATGTTTTACCCATTCATGTGTTTCGCTGTAAAGTAATCCTTTTTTAATCATAACTAATCCTCCTATTTAACGTAATTTTTATTTAAAAATTTTCTATTTCTAACTTTAGCTTTTACTCTTTTATTTCTTATTTCTATTTCAACTTCATTACCCAAGGTTGCTTGGTTGAAATCGATAATTGCAAGGGCTAATCCCCAATTGGTTTCTGGTAGCAAATATCCTGTTGTAATATAACCGATTTCTAAATCATTTTTAAAGACTTTATAACCCTGTCTAGGAATGTTTTTTTCGAGCAATTCAATACCAACTAATTTTTTATCTAGATATGTTGTATTGCTTAATAATGCGGTTTTACCAACAAAATCTTTATCAGTTTTTACAGCAAATTTTAAGCCTGAAATATAAGGATGAATATCGTTATTTATCTCATGGCCATAAAGTGGAAGGTTTGCTTGAAATCGTAGGGTATCTCTTGCTCCTAAACCACAAGGTTTTGCACCTAATGTTAGTGCTTTTTTCCAGATAGTAATAATATCAAGTGGAGATGCATAAATTTCAAAACCATCTTCACCTGTATAACCTGTTCTTGAAATAATGACGTCATCTTTTAAATATGGTAATTTCATGAAATTCATAAATGATAACGATGATATTTGATGATTAAATATTGATTGAACGACTTCATAAGATTTTGGGCCTTGAATTGCTACTTGGCCCCAATTTTCAGATATGTTTTTTAATGTGACTTCTTGATTGATATTTTGTGATAGAATCCATTGATAATCTTTATCGGTATTAGAAGCGTTAACAACTAAAATAAATTCATTTGGACTTAATGTATATACAAGTAAATCATCAAGAATCTCGCCAGCATTATTTAATAATAAACTATAAGTAACTTTGCCAGATATTGCATCTATTTGATTTGTTACAATCCGATTTACAAATGCCAATGCATGGTCGCCTTGAATATAAATTTCACCCATATGGGATACATCAAAAATGCCTACTTCATGTCTAACAGCAAAATGTTCTTTGCTAATATCATCATAAAATAATGGCATTTCATAACCTGCAAAAGGTGTTATTTTAGCATGTAGTTTTATATGCTCGCTAAATAGTGGCGTTTGTTTCATATGTTCACCTCATTTTTAATTAATTTAATTATACAATATTATATAAAAATTAAACATAGTTTAACATCAAAATTAATAACTCATGTATAATAAATATAAAGGGAGTGATTTTATGTTAATCAATAATACATTATTTTTTGTAGAAAACCATGAAGTTGAAAATCCAAAAGCTACAGTTATTATCACTCATGGTATAGCTGAACATTCAGGGCGTTATTTGAAAATTGTTGAACAACTTAATCAAAATGGATATCGAGTTGTACGTTATGATTTAAGGGGTCATGGTCAAACTGAAGGACCAAGAGGGAAAATAAAGAATTATAAACAACCTATTGAAGATTTACATGCAATAGTGATGAGTGTAAAAAATAAATTTGATTTACCCGTATATTTATTAGGTCATAGTATGGGTGGATTAATCGTTGATATGTATGGTGTTACTTATCATGATGTTGATGGTATAATCGCATCCGCAGCAGCTAGTTATTATGTTAAAGATGTTGCTCCGTTTAAACTTATTGGCTATAAATGGTTAAGTTTTGTTAAATTAAAAACAAATTTTGCAGATCATAAATTATCAACTATTAGAGAAGTTGAACAAAGATATATTGAAGATCCACTAAATTTAAAATATTATTATGTTTCCTTAGCAGGCGGTATGATGCTAGGTGGTGTTCGTTATTTAAATAAAAATATTGAACATTTTAATACGCCAATACTTATTCTTCATGGTGGTAAAGATGAAATTGTACCTCCAGCATTTAGTAAACGTTTTTTTGATTTAATTCAAGTTGAAGATAAAGAAATTAAATTTTATAATCAATCACTCCATGAAATATTAAATGATGTTGAACAAGAAGAAGTTAGAAACGATATTGTTGCATGGCTAGATAAAAGAGTTAAAGCTTAATGAATATATTATTTATAGGTACAGGTGTTATGGGTGGCCCAATGGCAAAACATTTAAGCAAAGCGGGTCATAAGGTCTATGCATATAATCGTACATTTAAAAAAGCTCAAGCATTGGAACCAAATGTTATTGCAGTTAAAAGTATCACAGAAACACTACCTTTAGTAGATATGGTATTTTCAATTGTTGGTTATCCAAGTGATGTCGAAGAAGTTTATGAACAAGTCATTCCTTATGCAAAAGAAAATACAATCTTAGTGGATATGACAACCTCAAGTCCAAGTTTAGCAAAAACACTTTATTCAAAAGCAAAAAACAATCATTTATTTATGCTAGATGCACCAGTCACTGGTGGCGATTTAGGGGCAATTAACGCGACACTTTCAATTATGGTTGGCGGTGATTTTTACATATATGAACAAGTAAAACCATTATTTGATGTAATGGGAAAAACTGTAACTTATATGGGTAATGCTGGTTCTGGTATGACTGCAAAACTTTGTAATCAAACGGCAATTGCAGGAAATATCTTAGGTATTACAGAAGCACTTATTCTGGCAAAAGAAAAAGGATTAAATATACAAGCGATGCTTGATGTTATTGTGGGTGGTTCAGCCTCATCTTGGCAAGCTCAATATAATGGTAAAAAAATGATTGAACATGATTATAAACCAGGTTTTTTCATTAAACACTATTTAAAAGATTTAAAATTAGCAATGGAAGAAAAAGGGTCACTACCTTTACATGTTCTAGAAACTGCAACAAAGACATATCAAATATTATTAGATCATGGTATGGAGGAAAACGGAACACAGGCAGTTATAGAAGCTTATTTAAAAGGATGGATATAATATGATAAATACATCTGAAATTTGGGAACGAGAAGTTTTTGAAATTGAAGAAAAAAAAGAAAGAAAAGAACATATTGATATTGTATTTTATGGATCGTCAAGCATTAGATTATGGAGTACTTTAAAAGATGATTTTATATCATATAGTGTGCTTAATCACGGGTTTGGTGGCAGTAAAATAAATGATGCAATATATTATTATGATCGGTTAGTAAAACCATTTAATCCAAGAGCAGTTGTATTATTTTCCGGTGTAAATGATTTAGATTATATTGCGAAATCTTTGCATAGTGGTAGACGTGTTTTTAATCATTTTAAAAAATTTTATAAAAAGCATATGCAAACATTAGGTGTACCATTGGTTTATATTTTAATGACACCTTGTATTGCAAAGTGGGCATATATCAAAGAAATGAAAGAGGCAAATAATCTAATTAAAAATTTTGCTGAAAAACATCAAAATTTGTATATTTTAGATGTAACAGATAAATTTTTAGAAGATGGTTATCCAATTGAAGAGTTATTTGTCGGTGATGGGCTTCATTTATCCAAAGATGGATATGAAATATGGAAAAATGCTCTTTTACCATTAATAAACGATATCTTATAAAAACTATTAAAAAGCATTAAAATAATAATGCTTTTTTTATTTTTGAGGTATCATAATATGTATACAGATATATAGGGTGAAATAATGGAACAAACAATACAAACAAAACAAATCAAAAAACAAATCACAAAATTTGGATTCTATGGTTTTTTTAAAGATTTAAGATTTTTTGACCCAGTTTTATTAATTTTTTTATATTCATTTGGATTGTCCGCATTTCAAATTGGGTTATTATATTCTATTAGAGAAATCATTATTTATATTTTTGAAATTCCTTCTGGTGTTTTTGCTGATTTATATGGTAAAAAAAATGAATTAATGATTTGTTTTATATTTTATATTATGAGTTTTTTAATGTTTGCATTTGGCTCGACATTTTGGATGTTTGCAATTGCAATGATTTTATTTGGACTAGGCGAAGCATTTAGAAGTGGTACCCATAAAGCAATGATTATGCAATACTTAGATATTAATCACTTAAGCAATGAAAAAAGTAAAACCTACGGAAAAACCAGATCATTTTCAATGATTGGCTCCATGGTTTCAAGTATATTTACAATTTATTTAGTTATTGCAATTCCTGATTTAAAATTCTTATTTATATTTGCTGTTATTCCATATGTTATTGATTTAATATTAATAGCGTCATATCCAAAAGTATTAAATGATCGTAAAAATATAAAATTTAAATGGAAACAATTTGCTATTGAAAATAAGAACTCTGTAACATATGCATTTAAAGATTCACGAATAAGAAATTTATTAATGATATCTTCAACTTATTCAGCAGTATTTAAAATCCTAAAAGATTTTATTCAATTAATTTTAATTTCTATACCATTAGCTTATCTATATTTTAGTCAATATGGAGCTGATGATCAAGTGAAGATTTATTCAGCAATTATGTATGCCTTTATCTTTTTAATTAGTGCATTTTCGACACGATATGCATATCTTTTATTGAAATTTGCCAATCACCGAAAATTAATAGCTCTTACATGGGTGCTTACTGGATTATCAGCATTATTGATTGGTATATTTAGTCAGGAAATAATTATTGTATTTATAGGGTTCATTTTAATATATATCTTTTTAAATGTTAGAAAACCACTTATTGTTGAATTGTTCGGTGATTATGCAGATAAGGATAAACGCGCGAGTGTATTATCAATTGATTCACAATTGACCTCTATTTTGATTGTTATATTTGCACCACTCATAGGGCTTTTAAGTGATCACACTTCATATGGTTTTATGTTTATTGTTGTTGGTATATCGATGGTTATTATTTATCTGATGTCATTTATTTTTAATAAAAATACTAATACAAAAGCAGTTGTATAAATATTTTAAAAAAAATAAGAGTAAACCAAATAATTTTTGGTTTACTCTTTTAAGTATTTATGTTATTAAATATGAAATCGACTTTTTAATTCTTCACGGTTTTCTTTTGAAGGTAACATGAATATGCCTAATAATGTGATAAAAGCATAAGAGACACAAACAATACTTGGCCAATTAACTTCTGTGATATCTAAGAAAAACAATAAGCCAGGAAATAATCCTATTATTGCTAATGTTAATAAATTTGAAGATAAGTCAAGCCACTTTTTATGATTAAATAAAATCAGACTAGATAAAATCATCATTTGAATGACAATAATTGATGGAAAGACATAATCGACAGCCCACTGATAATCACGCAAACTTAAGCCGATTAAGAAGACACCCACAATCGTCGTAATAAGTAATTTACTTAGTTTTGTACTCCAAACTGTGTGGCTAAAAAACATGAGTGCTAAGACGATTGCTGAGACATTGGCAACACTAACAGTAAACGACCATGTAATAGTAAAGCCATTAAAAAAATCAAGTGCAAGGCTAATGAAGATACTACCAATATTAAGAATTAGAAATATTTTTAGCCATTGTGAAAACCTTTTTTTATTAGTTATTGTACTAAATTTATAAGTTGATTCTTGATTATCATCTGTCAAATCTCCATGACAAAACAAACAATGTTCAATTGGTGTATCATAATGCACGTTGCAAGTTTTACAGTATTTCATCATAGGCCTCCTTATAATTGGTATCAATAGTAACATCAAGACCAGCTTTAGTTAAAAAGGACACAAAATAGTTTATTATACTTAAATCTTTTTTAGGTGTTGCAAAGTTTATATTTGTATGATTTTCTATACTTAAAACGGTAACAGCTAGACCGGTGCTAGAATTAACAAAATCAGCATCGTTAATATAAGGTTTCATATCATCTGGTAAATCACAAATGCCTAAATTGGATAGTGAGCATGTAATAACTTGTTCACCTAAAATATTATATCCAATTTTAAAAGCTACATTTTTTAAAACAAATGGAAGTACTCTAATCAGCATATTTTTTTCAAAACCAACAAGGGCATTAATGCGTTGGTGTAACATATCTTTATTAATTTGGTCAAAAAAATCTGCTTTTGTTATTTCAAGCATTTCTTCAAATGTCCAATCTCTTTTTTCACTTGAAAATGAGGATTTAATATATAACGAGAAATTTCTTAATGTTTTTGAATCAAAATAAGGTCTTAGATTAACAGGAACAAACATTTTAATTGGTTTTTTATGTTCAATAAAATCAATAGATTCATTAAAAATACTATAAGCAATAAGTGCAGAAATAAATTGTGTAAGTGTGACATGATAAGTAGATTTAATATAATCGAGCAATTGTTTTGTGTCAAGTTTAATCTTAACTAGTAATAACCAATGATTAGCAAACTCTTCACCTTTGATATGATAAGCTTTTTCTTCTTGTAATCTTAATTTATGATTTTTATCATAATTCGAAACGAAAGTATCTTCTGATTCTTTTTTAGAATATGGAAGTTCTCCTAATATTTTATTTTGATGCTCTATTTGATAACCTTGTAATTTTAAATATTTATAGACGATAGATTTTAAAAAATGCATACCGCCTGTACCATCAGAGATTGCATGAAAAGTTTCTAAAGTTATTTTATTTTCAAGATAGTAAACTTTAAATAAATAGCCTCTATTTTGATAAGAACTAAAATGTTTACATAGTCTTGCAGGTTCTAATTCAACTTTAAATATTCTTGAATTGGCACCAAAATATTGCCAAAAAAGTCCATTTTTAATTTGGACTGCAAAAGTTTCAAAGCGAGGAATTGTTTCATTAACTGCTTGTTGTAATAGCACAGGATCAATGTTTTCGTTTAAATAAAAAGATAATCGAAAGATGTTTGAACGAGCGTCCTTAGAAATTGCAGGAAATAATTTCCCGGCATTATCTATTTTGTACCAATATTTTTGTTTTTTCACATGAATTCATCCTTTTTTAATACGTATTCCCCTATTCATATTATACACATGTTTTTACAAAATCGTTTGAATTTTAATGATATGT
>JBAYAP010000012.1:0-15976 GCA_041669715.1 Acholeplasmataceae bacterium | reverse complement strand
ACACCATGAAAACCATCATGAATAATTTCATATAAGAAACTTTCTAATTGATCCCCATATAATCCAGCAGCACCATCATAATAACCTGTATATGATGCTTCATCTACCCATTTTGCATATAAAATAACACTTTCATATGGCATATAATTAAATGTAAAGTTAAGTGTAAATTCTTGATCACTGTACCATCCAGCAAATACATAACCATCTTTGGTTGGTTCATTAGGCTCGTTAATTGAAACGCCACCGTTATTTGATATAACTTCTACAGCACTACCACCATTTGAATCAAATGTAATAACATAAACATTTTCATCAATATAATTCCATTTTGCATATAGTGTTAAATTACCACTTGGCATTGTAGAAAAAGTAAAAACTCTTGTATAATTTTCAGTTGTAAACCATCCCGCAAATTGATATCCTTCATTGATGGGTGTTTCAGGTGCTACTATAGCATCACCTTCGTTTGCAATAACACTTTCAATATCAGAACCGCCCACACTATCAAATGTAATAATATAGACGTGTGTATCATTAAGTCCGATAACAGTGACACTTTCATTACCATAAACAGTCATACCAGCATATTCTATTGTATATGTTAAAACAACAACTTGATCATTATCCCCACGTATCACAATACCTTCATTACTTACTATATTTTGATACAAAGAAAACCAACTAATAACAGCACGTTCATCAAGTGTAGATGTTGTTGGCAATGTTATACTTTGTGTCACATAATTACTTTGATTATCTTCTGCATAGCCTATTTCAATAGATTCATATATATCATTAATTGTATACATATAAGTTTCATCATTATCACAAGCAAAAAGTCCTAATAATATACTTAAAGAAAATAAAATCATAAATATTTTTTTAATCATTTTTTTAACTCCTTTAATTGTTTATTGCTTAAATTAAATTTAATAAAAAAAACAAGCTTAAAGCTTGTTAGTTTTATACAAATTCAATAATCGCCATTGGCGCAGCATCGCCGCGTCTAGGTACTGTTTTAATAATTCTTGTATACCCACCTGTACGATCTTGATATCTTGGACCGATTTCATCAAATAATTTTTGAATTGCATTTTGGCCTTCTTTAACTTCTTCAAAACGAATGATTTCAGTAGCTTGTCTACGAGAAGCTAATGATCCATCTTTTGCAAGAGTTACCATTTTATCCGCTAATTTTCTTAATTCTTTTGCTTTAGCTTCAGTTGTAACTATGCGTTCATTGATAATGATGTCAGTTACTAAGTCGCGTAATAATGCTTTTCTTTGATCGCTTCTGCGTCCTAATTTACTATAACCCATGGTTTTTACTCCTTATCTTCATCGTCTAAACTAAACTTAGAGTCTTTGTTCGATGTATTTTCAAATTCAAGACCATGTTCAGAAAGTTTTTCTTTTAATTCTTTAAATGATTTTCTTCCTAAACTACGAAGTCTCATGACATCTTCTTCTGTCATTTTTATAATTTGTGCAACTGTATAAATACCAGAGCGTTTTAAACTATTAAATAGTCTTACTGATAAATCTAGTTGTTCAATTTTCATTTCAAGTTTCTTATTAACTGGTTCTTCTTCTTGTTCATAAATAAAATCAGCATCTTTTGCTTGTTCACTAATTTCACTAATTACACTGAAATAATCAATAAGCATTTTTGAAGCAAGTCCTAAAGCGTCTTTTGCTACAATCGCACCATTAGTTTCAATTTCTAATGTTAACTCATCTTCATCTCCGCGTGTTTTTTCAATATGATAAGAAACGCGTTCAACGGGTGTATAAATAGAATCTATTGGGATAACGCTTTTTTCATTTTTACCATAAACTTTGTTCTTATCAGCATTAACATAACCCACACCTCTTCTGATTGTAACAATCATTGATAATGAGCCATTTTCTGATAAAGTAGCAATCACTTGATCAGGATTAACAACTTCAACACCGTCGATATGTGTGAAATCTGCAGCGGTTACTTTTCCAGCTCCAACTGCATATAATTCTAATTTTTGTTCAAAATCAGGATCATCAGATTCAACTGAGAAAATGACCTTCTTTAAATTTAAAACAATACCCATAACGTCTTCATAAACGCCTTCTATTGTTGAAAATTCATGTTCTACACCATCAATTTTAATATTGACAATTGCAGCGCCTGGAAGTGATGACAATAATACACGTCTTAAAGCATTCCCTAAGGTAATGCCATATCCGCGTTCTAATGGTTTAATGACAAACTTGCCTTTTGTCCCATCGACTGAAATCTCTTCAACAGAGGTTGGCTTTTCAAATTTTAAGTCTTTCATTTGTTATCCCTCCTTATGATTATCCACGTGGACGTTTTGGTGGTCTACATCCATTATGTGGTACAGGTGTTACGTCTTTAATAGCTGTAATTTCTAATCCAGCTGATTGTAATGAACGAATTGCTGCTTCACGTCCAGGACCTGGACCCTTAACATATACTTCAACTTTAAGCATACCTTGATCAATTGCACCCTTTGCAGCAGCTTCTGCTGAGTTTTGCGCAGCAAATGGTGTAGATTTTTTACTACCTTTAAATCCAAGTGCTCCTGCGCTGCTCCATGCAACAGCATTACCATCTGGATCAGTAATTGTTACAATTGTATTATTAAATGTTGTATGAATGTGTGCAACACCAAGGGGAATATTCTTTTTTACTCTACGTTTAGTAGTTTTCTTGCGTGCCATTTCTTATTCCTCCTTATTTCTTCTTACCGGCAATAGCCTTTGGTTTACCTTTTCTTGTACGTGCATTATTTCTAGTGTTTTGTCCACGAACTGGTAAATTTCTACGATGTCTCATACCTCTGTATGAACCGATTTCCAATAAACGTTTAATGTTTGTTGAAACTTCTCTTCTTAAGTCACCTTCAACAATATATTTAGTAACTTCTGTACGAATTCTTGTTAATTCGTCTTCAGTTAAATTTTGAACGCGTGCATCTTCTGATACTTCTGCGTCTTTTAATATTTGTTTAGAAAGTGATAAACCAATACCATATATATATGTTAACGAAACCACGACACGTTTGTTACGTGGAATGTCAATACCTGCGATTCTAGCCATAGCTCCTCCTATTAACCTTGTCTTTGGTTATGTCTTTTAATTTTTTTATTAATAACGTAAACTCTACCTTTACGTCTCACAATGATATCATCTTCGCTGCGTTTTTTTACAGATGCTTTAACTTTCATTATATATCCTCCTTATTTGCGACGATACGTAATACGGCCACGTGTTAAATCGTATGGTGATAATTCTACCGTTACTTTATCACCAGGTAAAATGCGTATGTTATTCATGCGGATTTTACCAGATACATGTGCTAATACGATATGTCCATTTTGTATAAGTTCTACTTTAAACTTCGTGTTAGGTAATACTTCTATAACACGTGCTTCTGCTTCAATTAAATCCTGTCTTGCCATATACTCACTCCTTTTTTAAAGATGTTAAAATTTCATTTCCAGTCTCTGTAATTAAGATCATATGCTCAAAATGTGCACTTGGTTTATGATCAGTTGTAATTGTTGTCCAATTATCTTTAAGTACTCTAACATTTTTTGTACCTAAATTAACCATTGGTTCAACACAAATCGTCATACCTGGTTTTAACACAGGCCCAACATGTGGTTGCCCAAAATTTGGGACATATGGATCTTCATGTAAACTTCTACCGATACCATGTCCAGTAAATTCCTCTACAATGCCATAACCATAAGGTCTAATATATACTTCAATTGCATGAGATATATCAGAAACACGATTACCTGGTTTTGCAAATTTTAAACCTTCATAAAGTGATGCTTCAGTAACTTCTAACAATTTTTTAATGTCATCAGTAACTTCGCCAACAGGATAAGTGGTTGCTGAATCTGCATGATATCCTTTATAATTTACACCAAAATCTAATGTCACAATATCGCCTTCTTTAAGAATGACTTTCTTTGAGGGAATACCATGTACTACAACTTCGTTCACTGAAGCACAAATTGTTCCTGGAAAACCTTGATAACCTTTAAATGAAGGTATACCTCCAAGACTTCTGATGTGTGTTTCGGCAAGCTGATCGAGATGATAAGTTGAAACACCAGGGTGAATATGATTTTTAACCATTTCACGTGTTACTTCTAATATTCTACCTGCTTCTCGCATTAACTCGATCTCGCGATTTGATTTTATTTGAATCACTTGACCTCACCTAAAACTTTCATAATTTGTTCATTTGTGGCATCAATTTCTTTTGAACCATCAATATGAACACATAAATTTTGTTTCTCATAATAACCAACAACTGGTTTTGTTTGTTGAAGATAAATATCTATACGATTGAGTATTGTATCTTCTTGATCATCTACCCTTTGTATTAATCTACCACCGTCAATATCACAAATGCCTTCTACTTTAGGTTTATTGTTTTCAATATGATACACAGTGCCACATGTTTCACACACTCGACGACCACTTATTCTTTTAAGAAGTACGTCTTTTCCTGCTTGAATATCAAGCACTGCATCAATTTTCCAACCTTTTTGTTTCATCAATTGGTCTAATGCTTTTGCTTGACTGATATTTCGAGGATATCCGTCAAATAGAAATCCTTTTTGAACATCCTCTTTATTCAGTCTTAAGCGAACAATTTCATTTGTAATGTCATCAGGAACAAGTTCCCCATGATCAATATATGATTTTGCAATTTTACCAATTTTTGAATCACTATTAAAAAGTTCTCTAAATATATCGCCCGTAGAAATATGTGGAATTTGATAATGCTTAATTAATATCTCTGATTCAGTACCCTTACCAACACCTGGGGGGCCCATAATAATTAAACGCATTCCCTCATCTCCTAATTATCTAAAAATTGAACCATATTCATTCTGAGCTGCATCTGTTTCAACTTGTTGAGTCGTTTCAATTGCAACCCCAACAATAATCAATAAACTTGTACCACCTAATCGTACAGCACTTGCTTCTGCTGATGTAAAGTTAAAGATCAATGATGTCACAATCGGTAATATTGCTAGAATAACTAAATATAGTGTACCAATAACGGTAATCTTAAATAATAAACTTGCAATATAATCTTGTGTGTCAATCCCTGGTCTAATACCTGGAATATAAGAATTTGATTTTGATAAGTTATCTGACATTTTTTGTGGACTGATTTGTAAGAATGCATAAAAGAATGCAAAGATTATAATCAAGATCACATATACAATAAATCCAATGGGTTTACCTGTACTAAAAATATTAGTAAACCAAAGTGATAATGTATCAGATGCGGTTGTTGCACCAACGATTGAAAGTGGAATACTCATAACTGTCTGAGCAAAGATGACTGGAATAACACCACCAACGTTGAGTTTCATTGGAATATTTGAATCTGACTTACCTTGTCTATTTGCGTATTGAATTGGAATTTTACGTTGCGCAATTTGCATATATACAACACCAAATAAAATACCAAAATATAATAAGATAATAACGATAAACCAAACATATGACCATCCTGATGTCGTATTAATAATGTATTTAGACCATAATGCTGTCATCATTGTAGGTAAACTTGTTACAATCCCTGCAACGATTAATAATGAAGAACCATTACCAACACCTTTTTTAGTGATTAAACTTGCAAACCACATAGCAAGTGCAGTTCCAGATGCCATAACTATTGCCATATAAACATAGAATAAATAACGATAATTATCAACAACTGAACCTTCTAAGGAAGCTCTTAATAAACTACCTCTAGTTGAAAGTCCTAAGATAAGTGCTAATGCTTGAATAAATGCTAATATAATTGCCATATAACGAGTAATTTTATTTAGCTTTTGTTTACCAGTTTCACCTTGTTCACTATATTCTTTTAATTTGGGTATAACCATTTGTAATAACTGAACACCAATAGATGCAGTAATATATGGCGTAATACCTAATGACATAATAGATAGATTTTGAAGTGAACTACCACTAAAACTATTTAGAATTGAGAAATAATCACTGTTTTTGATGTAATCGACAACAGCATTAATTTCAACAAGTGGGATAGTCGTATTAGCCAAGATTCTTACGAATAACAGAATTAATAATGTAAATGCTATACGTAGCATAATTGTTTTGTTACTGAGAACTCTTTTTATACGTAACCACACTTTAAATCACCTCTACAGTTCCACCAGCTTTAGTAATTGCTTCTTCAGCAGCTTTTGAAAAGAAATTTGCTTTGACAGTTAATTTTTTTTCAAGTTCACCGTTTGCTAGTACTTTAATACCTGATTTTAATTTTTTAACTAAATTTGCTGAAACTAATAATTCTGGAGTTACAACATCACCGTCGTTAAACATATTTAAATCCTTTAAATTAACAATAGCATATTCTTTTCTATTAAAATTTTTAAATCCACGTTTTGGGAGTCTTTGGAAGAATGGAAGTTGTCCACCTTCAAACCCTGGACGAGTTCCTCCACCTGAACGAGAAAGTTGACCTTTGGTACCTTTACCGGAAGTTTTACCTGTACCACTACCAGTTCCGCGACCAATACGTTTTCTGTTCTTACGAGCACCTTCTACTGGTTTTAATTCGTTTAACATGGTTATCCTCCTTACTCAACTTCAGTTACAGAAACTAAATGTGAAATGGTTTTAATCATACCATTTACAGCATCGTTCGTTTCTTTAACTACAACTTGGTTCATTTTTCTTAAACCTAATGCATGTGCTGTTTTAACTTGATTAGGTTTATGTCCTATAAGACTTCTTGTAAGTTTAATTTGTACTTTCATATTATCCGAGCTCCGCAACATCTACACCACGTAGTTCAGCAACTTGTTCAGCAGTTCTTAATGATTTAAGACCTTCGAATGTTGCACGTACCATGTTAATCGGTGTGCTTGTTCCAATAGATTTGGATAAAATATCATGAATGCCGGCAAGTTCGAATACAGCACGAACAGGACCACCAGCGATGACTCCAGTACCTTCTGATGCGGGTTTTAAAAATACTTTACCAGCACCGTATACTCCTAAAACTTCATGAGGAATTGTAGAACCTACAGAAGGCACTTCAATCATGTTAGTTTTAGCATTTTCAATAGCTTTTTTAATTGCGTCAGGCACTTCTAGAGCTTTACCAGTTCCGAAGCCAACTTGGCCTTTTTTATTGCCAATGACTACAAGAGCTGCAAAACGGAAGCGACGTCCACCTTTAACAACTTTAGTAACACGGTTAATAGAAACGACGCGTTCTTCAAATTGTTTCTCTTCTTGTTCTTTCTTGAATCTTTCTCTAGCCATATGCTTCCTCCTTAGAACTCTAAGCCAGCGCTACGTGCGGCTTCAGCTAATGATTTAATACATCCGTGATATAAATAACCACTACGATCAAACACAACTGATTTAACGCCACCTGCAACTGCTTTTTCAGCAATCAACTTACCAACTGCCTTAGCTGATTCAATATTTGAATGCTTAAGACCTAATTCTTGACTACGTGCACTAAATAGTGTCGTTTGATTAACATCATCAATTAATTGTGCGTAAACTGCATTGTTTGAACGGTATACACTTAATCTTGGACGATCAGCAGTACCATCAACAATTTTACGAATACGAAGATGACGTTTTTGACGACTAATATTTTTTGATAATTTTTTAATCATATTTATATCATCCTCTCTTATTTAGCAGTTTTACCAGCTTTTCTTGGGACATATTCATTAACATAACGAATACCTTTTCCAAGATAAGGTTCTGGTTTTTTAACGCTTCTAATTTGTGCTGCAAATTCTCCAACAGCTTGTTTATTTGCACCTGAAATAATAACTTGTGTATTTTTGGGGATTTCAACTTTTAATCCAGCAGGTATTTCCATATTTACTAGATGAGAGAAACCCATATTTAGAACCACGGTGTTGCCTTGCAATACTGCACGATAACCAACACCACGAATTTCTAATTCTTTTTTAAATCCATCATGAACACCAACTACCATATTATGCAATAAAGCACGAGTTGTTCCGTGAATTTTTCTTGTGAAAATATCATCATTAGGACGTTTAACAGATACTGTTTGGTCTTTAACAATAATATCTAATGATTTGTTGAATTGGAATTCAAGTTCACCTTTAGGACCTTTAACTACTGCGTAGTTTTCAGGATTTACCGATACGGTAACACCAGCAGGAACTTGAATCACTTTATTACCTATACGTGACATGTTTTCCTCCTTATATTACCATACGTATGCTAACACTTCGCCACCAATTTGGGCTAAGCGCGCTTCGCGATCCGTCATGATACCTTTTGATGTAGAGATTAAAGCAATCCCTAATCCATTTAAAACTTTTGGTAATTCATCTACTGATGCATATACTCTAAGTCCTGGTTTCGATATCCTTTTTAAACCTTTAATTACACGTTCTTTAGTTGAAGTGTATTTTAAAGTAACAACAATTTTACCTTGAACGCTATCTTTTACGATAACATAGTCTACTATAAATCCTTCTTTCTTTAAAACTGATAAAATATCATTTTTAAGTCTAGAAGCAGGCATTTCAACTTTGTCATGACGCATACTGTTAGCGTTACGAATACGAGTTAACATATCCGCAATTGGATCAGTCATAACCATTTTTCTTCCTCCTTATTACCAACTAGCTTTTTTAACACCTGGTAATTCACCTTTATGTGCTAATTCACGAAATTGTAAACGTGATAAGCCAAACTTACGAATATAGCCTCTTGGACGACCATCAATAGAATCACGATTTCTTACACGAGTTGCAGATGCATTTCTTGGCAATTTTTGAAGTGCTAGATAATCACCTTTTGCTCTTAATTCAGCTGATTTTTCTCTGTATCGTTCAACTATGACTTTACGTTTTTCATTTTTTATGATTTTTGATTTTTTTGCCATATTGCGCCTCCTTATTTCTTAAACGGCATACCTAAGCCACGTAATAATTCACGAGCTTCTTGGTCTGTCTTAGCCGTTGTAACAATAACAATATCCATCCCACGAACTTTTTTAACTTTATCCAAGCTAATTTCAGGGAAAATAATTTGTTCTTTAATACCTACTGTATAGTTACCTCTACCATCAAATGAATTGGCAGAAATACCTCTAAAGTCACGAACACGAGGAAGTGCGACTGCAATTAATTTCTCTAAGAAATAATACATTCTATCTCCACGAAGTGTTACTTTAGCACCAATTGGCATACCTTCTCTTAATTTGAAGTTTGAAATTGATTTTTTTGCTTTAGTAACAATTGGTTTTTGTCCTGTTAATAATGCTAATTCAGCAACTGCGTCATCTAATACTTTAGGATTAAATACTGCATCACCAAGACCCATATTTACAACGATTTTATCAATTTTAGGAACTTCCATAATTGATTTATAATCGAAGGCTTTAATGAGTTCTGGTCTTACGACGTTTTCGTATTGATTTTGAATTACGCTCATATTTATCCTCCTTAGTTATCTAAGCTTTCGCCAGATTTTTTAGCATAGCGCATTTTAATTGGTTTACCATTTTTATCTAATGTTAATTCACCATTCTTATCTGTTTTAAATTTATATCCCACACGTGTTGGCACATTTAATTTAGGATCAAGAATTGCAACATTAGAAACTTGCATTGGCGCTTCTACTTCAATAATACCGCCTTTATCGTTTTGGTTTTTTGGTCTTTCATGTTTTTTAACCATGTTAACACCTTCCACCAATACTTTATCAATTTTAGGATATACTTTTAAGACGCGGCCAGTCTTACGAGTTTTACTTCCTTTTTTATCAGTTACAAATTGATCACGCCCAGCAATCACTGCAACTGTGTCTCCAGCTTTAATATACATAGACTTGACCTCCTTATAGTACTTCTGGAGCTAAAGATACGATCTTCATAAAGTTCTTATCTCTTAACTCTCTTGCCACTGGACCAAAAATACGAGTTCCACGTGGATTTAAATCATCTTTTATAATAACTGCTGCATTTTCATCAAATTTAATGTATGAACCATCTGCACGGCGAAGACCTCTTCTTGTTCTTACGATTACTGCTTTTACTACTTCACCTTTTTTAACCATACCGGCAGGTGTTGCATTTTTAACAGTAACAACAACGACGTCTCCAATATTTGCATAACGACGACGAGTTCCACCTAATACTTTGATGACAAGGACTTCTTTAGCCCCTGTATTATCAGCAATAGCTAAACGACTTTCTTGTTGTATCATTGTTTCGTCCTCCTTACGCTAAGTCGGATTTAGCAACAACTTCTAAAAGACGGAATCTTTTAGTCTTTGATAACGGTTTGGTTTCCATAATAGTTACAGTATCACCAATACCTGCTAAACCTGCTTCATCGTGCACATGAAATTTTTTCGATACCTTTATATTTTTACCATATAAAGGCGATTTTTTGTATGTGTCAACAATCACGGTAATCGTTTTATCCATTTTGTCAGATACAACTGTTCCGGTGTAGACTTTTCTTTGTTTACGTTCCATGGTATCCTCCTTATTCTGTACGTTCACTGATGATTGTCTTCATTTGTGCAATCGTCTTTTTAACTTGACTAATTCGAGCTGTATTTTCAAGTTGACCTACTGCAAGTTGAAAGCGTAAGTTAAATAACTCTTTTTTAAGCTCGATTATTCTTTTTTCTAAGTCAGCAGTAGTTGCTTTTCTTATTTCTGGTGCTTTCACGCTTGCTCACCTCTTTTTACAATTTTACATTTAATCGGTAATTTGTGTGAAGCAAGGCGAAGTGCTTCTTTTGCAATTTCCTCAGAAACACCATTAACTTCAAACATAATTTTACCTTGTTTAACAACTGCCACCCAATGGTCAGGAGCACCTTTACCGGAACCCATACGCACTTCAAGTGGTTTTTTAGTTTTTGCTAAATGAGGGAATATATTAATCCATACTCTCCCCAATCTTTTCATATGTCTTGTCATCGCAATTCTGGCAGCTTCAATTTGACGATTGGTAATCCATGCACCTTCTTGTGCAACTAATGCGAAATCACCATTTAAAATTTCATTTCTACCTTTTGCTTTACCTTCGTAACTTACACGATGAGGACGACGATATTTTGTTCTTTTAGGCATTAACATGATTATTTGCCTCCCTTATCGTTACTATATCTGCGATTACGCTTTGGATCATTACCTCTACTACTTTTTGATCTCTCAAATTGTTTTTTAAGATTTTCTTCTCTAGTTTGTCCGGGTAATACTTCTCCGTTGTAAATCCATACTTTGATACCTAAAATACCATATGTAGTATGTGCTTCAGCAGTAGCATAATCAATATCTGCGCGTAGTGTATGTAAAGGAACTTGTCCTTCAGAATAACCTTCGCTTCTTGCCATTTCAGCGCCGCCTAAACGACCAGCAATTAAAGTTCTCGCACCTTTAGCACCAGATTTTAAAGCTCTTGAAATTGCTATTTTTTGAACACGTCTAAATGATGCACGATTTTCTAATTGTTGTGCAATACTTGCAGCAACTAATGTTGCTACTCGTTCTGGTTTTTGTACTTCAACAACATTAAATAATATTTCTTTTAATGTCATTTTTTCTAATTTTACAACAACTTCTTTTTTAGTTACTGCATCACGTCCGATAACAACACCAGGTTTAGCTGTGTGAAGTGTTATTTTCACACGATCTTTACCACCTTTACCTTTAACGCGTTCAATTTCAATGTGAGAAACAGCAGCATTTTTGTAATAGTCATTTAGGAATTTACGAATTTGAGCATCTTCTTTAACGAGAGCAGGTACTAGATTTTTATCTGCATACCATTTTGAATCCCAATTGCGGATGATGCCAAGACGCATGCCTACTGGATTAACCTTTTGTCCCATGTTTGCTCACCTCTACTCTTTCTCAGCCACAACTACAGTAATGTGGCTTGTTCTTTTCTTAATGATGTCGCCTTGACCTTTTGCACGTGGCAATAGTCTTTTTAAACGAACACCTTCATTAACATATATTTCTTTTACAAACAAGTCATCAACATTTAAATTGAGATTGTTTTCTGCGTTTGCAGTTGCACTATTTAAAACTTTAAGAATAATTGGTGAGGCAGCACGTGGTGTAAACATTAAAATAGCTTGTGCTTCTTTAATATTTTTCCCGCGAACTAGATCAGCAACTAATCTTGCTTTACGTGGCGCAATACGAACTGTTTTAGCAATAGCTTGTGCTTCCATGTGATCTCCTCCGATTATATCTTCTTAGCTTTTCTATCGTCTTTACCATGTCCATGATAAGTACGTGTTGGTGCAAATTCACCAAATTTATGTCCAACCATATCTTCAGTCACATATACAGGTACATGTGATTTTCCATTATAAACTGCAACCGTGTGTCCAATGAAATCTGGGAAAATTGTTGAACGACGTGACCAAGTTTGTATTACTTTTTTTTCATTGACAGCATTTTGTTTTTGCACTTTTTCTAATAAATGATAATCACAAAATGGGCCTTTTTTTATTGAACGTGCCATAAATTTCCTCCTACTTCGTACGACGACGAACGATTAAATCGCTTGACGCTCTTTTAGAATCACGTGTTTTAACACCGCGGGCTTTTTTACCCCAAGGCGTCATAGGTGATTTTCTACCAATTGGTGTTTTACCTTCACCACCACCATGTGGGTGATCATTAGGATTCATAACTGAACCTCTAACTGTTGGTCTAACGCCCATGTGTCTAGTTCTACCGGCTTTACCAATATTAACTAATTCCCATGATTCATTTCCAACTACACCTACTGTAGCACGGCAAGTACCTAAAATCTTTCTAACTTCACTTGATTGCAAGCGAACCAATACATATTTTGCTTCACGACCTAAAATTTGGACAGATGTACCAGCACTACGTGCGATTTGTCCACCTTTGCCTGGGCTTAATTCAACATTATGAACTATAGTCCCTACTGGAATATTCATGATTGGCATTGTATTACCAACTTTAATATCTACTTGTTCACCTGAAACAACTTCCATACCTACTTCTAGACCTTTAGGTGCTAAGATATATCTCTTTTCACCATCCGCATAATATACAAGGGCAATATTTGCTGTACGATTTGGATCGTATTCAACAGTTGCAATTTTACCTGCAATATTGTCTTTGTTACGTTTAAAATCAATTACACGATATTTTCTTTTAGCGCCACCACCGATATGTCTAACAGTGATTTTACCTTGGGCATTTCTTCCGCCCGATTTAGAAATTGGCTCTAGTAGTGATTTTTCAGGAGTAGATGTTGTAATTTCTTCGAATGTTAACACACTCATGTTACGACGTCCATTGGTCGTCGGTTTGTATTTTTTAACCGCCATTTTGGTTAAACCTCCTCTAATTTTTCACTTATACTGTGAAGGCATCAATCTTTTGTCCTTCTGGAAGTTGGACAACAGCCTTCTTATATGCTGATTTAAAACCTTCGTATTTACCAACTTTTTTAGCTTTTGGTAATACGTTAACTGTGTTGATTTTAATAACTTCAACACCAAAGATTGCTTCAACCGCTTTTTTGATTTCTACTTTATTTGCTTTTTTATCAACTTTAAAAGTATATCTATTAGAACTTTCAATTAATTTCATTGATTGTTCTGTAATGATTGGAGCTTGAATAATATCATAATACTTAGTCATTATTTAGTACCTCCTCTAAAGCTGCTACTGCATCCTTAGTAAGAATTAAGTTTTTACAATTTAATAAATCATAAACACTTACATGATTTGCTGAAGCTAATGCAACAGTTGGGATATTTCTTGATGCTAACACTAAACTATCATCAAATGAAGCAGATACCACTAAAGTTTTACCTTCTACTTTTAAGTTTGATAAAACTTCAATAAATAATTTTGATTTAGATTCAGCTAATTCAATTGAGTCAACTACTATTAATTGATTTTGTTGTAATTGATAAGATAAAGCTGATCTTAAAGCAAGTTGTCTAACTTTTTGATTTAATTTAATTGCATAACTTCTTGGTGTTGGCCCGAATACAACGCCACCGTGTCTCCATTGTGGAGAACGTATAGAACCTTGACGCGCACGTCCTGTTCCTTTTTGACGCCATGGTTTTCTACCACCGCCGGAAACTTCACTACGATTTTTAACGCTGTGAGTTCCTTGTCTCATTGCAGCTCTTTGTGCATTTACTACATCATATAGAGCTTGTTGATGTGGTTCAATTCCAAATACGAAATCTGACAATAATAAGTCGGCGACTTTGTTACCAGATTGATTTAATATGTCTACTTTTGGCATTTTCAAGTTCCTCCTTATTTATTCCCTTTAACAGCAGATCTCACCATAACCAAACCTTTTCTAGGCCCTGGGACACTACCGCTAATTAACAATAATTGATTTTCAACGTCAACTTTAACCACTTTTAAATTTTGAATCGTTACTTGTTCAGCACCCATATGTCCCGGAAGGTTTTTACCCTTCATGTTTCCTTTAATTGGACCCATTGAACCTGGACGACGATGGTATCTAGAACCATGAGCCATTGGCCCGGTTGATTGATTATGACGTTTGATACTACCTGCAAAACCTTTACCTTTTGTTACTCCTGTAACATCAACTGTTTCGCCATCTACAAATAATTCTATACTGACAGGTGCACCTACCGCTAAGTTTGTTAACTCATTTCCTAGCTCTTCTTTAAAGCGGATTTCTTTAATGAAGCGCTTAGGTGCTGTATCAGCTTTTGCAACATGTCCTAATTCGGGTTTGTTGCTTAATTTTTCTCTTTTAGTTTCGAAACCAACTTGTGTTGCTACATAACCATCTATTTCAACAGTTTTTTGTTGTAGTATAACATTGTCAGCCACGTCTACAAGAGTAACGGGAACTAACTTTCCATTTTCATCGAAAATTTGAGTCATTCCAACTTTTCTACCTAAGATTCCTTTGGCCATAACCTGTTACCTCTTTCTTAATTATTTTTTAAGTACAATATCAATACCTGATGGTAAATCAATATCCATCAATGCACTAATTGTTTTAGGATTTGGATCAATGATTTGGATTAAACGCTTGTGAGTTCTTCTTTCAAATTGTTCACGTGAATCTTTGTTTACGTGTGGTGAACGAAGAACCGTAAATATTTCTTTTTGCGTTGGAAGTGGAATTGGACCTTGAACAGTCGCACCAGTTCTTAACGCACTTTCAACAATTTTCTTAGCAGCGTCATCAATTAATCTGTGATCGTAAGCCTTTAAACGAATTTTAATTATGTCTTTTGCCATTTTTTTAAGCTCCTTTCGCCTATATTCATGTTATAGACTTGCTCCATGGAAAAACCTAACTTCATAGACAACGGCTATCCGTGTGTCAGCAACCTTCCATTTCACAGCCTTACCGTGTATGCACACGAGCGTAGTTATTATATATGAAAAGAGATAGAAATGCAACCATTTTCTACCTCTTTTGTATTTTTATTTTTTAATTTAGACTTTTTATAGAAGCTTTTTCCATTCTTCTTTTTTGTGATACACCAATAAATCTGCCTCGAGTCCTCTCATGATTAGAAACAATCTCTTCTCCTAGTCTAATAGATGACAAAGGAATAATAAAATGAGTAAACCCCGAATTAATTAATTTTTGAAAAATAAATTTTTTTCTTAATACATTTCCACCAATTAAATGTTTCATTCTAATCCCGTTTCTTCTCATGTGTTGATGTGCATCAAGCACATACGGTAATTGTTCTGTTTTAAAATCAATCCAAGCCATTTCATCATATCTACCATATGACAATGATGTTTCCTCAATATAGGTATCTAAATCTAAAATATTAAAATCGCTTTTTACGAAATCTTCGATTTGATCAATTGAATTATCAGTTTGTAAAAAACCAACAATATATGGCATTAGTTCTTTAGGCAATTTT
>JBAYAP010000011.1:0-16267 GCA_041669715.1 Acholeplasmataceae bacterium | reverse complement strand
TTGATAATCCAATTTAAAATCAGAGGCTTCTAATAAATCAAAGCCTTCTGCAATACTTTGCATCATGCCATATTCTATACCATTATGAACCATTTTTACAAAATGACCACTGCCTGGTTTTCCTGTATGCGTATAACCATCTTTAACTGCAACATCCTTAAAGACATCTTCAACATAAGCAATCACATCATTTTCGCCACCAGCCATTAAGCATGCACCATGTCTTGCTCCATACATACCACCAGATGTGCCTAAATCAATAAAATCTATACCTTTTTGTTTTAATAATTCATATCTTTTAATTGATAATTTATAATTAGAATTTCCAGCATCAATAACAATATCTTTTGGCTTTAATAAGGGAAGCATTTCATCTAGAACTTGGTCGACAAATTGATTTGGAACAAGCATCCAGATAACCTTTCTTTGATGATCATCTATTAAGCAATCACTTAATGATGAAAATACTTTTATTTGTTCTTTTTGAAGTTTTTCTCTAACCTCACCATTTAAATCATAACCCCAAACTTCATGTCCTTTATCTTTTAAATTTAATGCAATATTTGCACCCATTTTTCCTAAACCGATTAATCTAATTCGCATAATTTCCTCCTATGATATAAGTCAAAACATGACTTTTAAATTATTTGTTTACATACTTATTATAACATATGAATTTTTAAATATTATTATATTGAACTTACGTGTACTACCCATCATTAAGTCCATAGTTGTAGCATTTTAATTATCTTAGATAAATTAAAAATAAAAAATTGATTATATTTAAATTAAAATCAATTTTTTGTTTTTGTTAATCATTTAATTTTTGTTCTTTATTTTTTTTATTCTATATGTTTTAATAAGCATATAGCTTTTTAATACAATATAAAAACCAAATATAATAATATAGAACCAAAAACGGTCATTATGCATCAATGTTAAATGTAAGCCAATAAGTACATAAAATAAATAAGAAAAATAATGTGTTTTTTTCCATTTTTTATAACCTAATTTTGATTTTACTTTTCTAAATGACGTCAAAGAAAGTGGTGCTAAAACTAAAACAGCAACTATACCAATATAAAATGATGCTGTTCCTGTCCAAAAACCAACAAAATCAAAATAATAGCCAAGATAACCAACAGCATGAGGTATTAATAGAATAGTACCAATAATAGCAAATTCACCTCTTACCCCTAATAATTGGTTTTTAAATTTCCCTTTATCTAATATACCCATATACATAACTAAAAGAAAAATACCAAATGGTACATAACCCAAACTTATTATATTTGCATTTTGTGATCCGATAATTAAAGCTATCAAAGCAAAAAAAGCATACACATATAATGCATATTTTCGAATTTGCTTACTAAAAAAATATCCTAGTAAAGAAAAAATAATTGTGGTACTTAATATAATAGTCATTAGTCATCCACCTCAGAATCATCATCATCACTTTCATGTGAATGACTAGCACCTGTTGTTGTATCAACTAATGAGCTATATGTGTCATTTGTAGCACCACTAAAAACATCAATTGTATCTACAAGTGGTTCTTTTAAAATAGAAATACCTAATAAAATAATAAATAATATAATAATAACTTTAGTTTTCATAAACACAGCTTTCTTTATAAATAATAAATATATTTTACACCTATATTTAAAAATTAATTAAAAAGTTGCAACAAAAAAATAATTTGCATTTTTTTATATATTTATAAATCACATATAAAATATAACGAATTTTAAAATATTATGATAAAATATATTAGCAATAGCATGTTTGGTTGGGAGGAATTTACTATGGATGCTATCACTGCATTATTTACATTGTCTTTATTTGCGTTTTTCTCTTTTTTAGCCATCCTTGTATCTTCACTTAATAATAAAGATACTTTTAAAGATAACAAACCTATACTCATATCATCTTTTCTATCATTTATAGCTTTTTTGATGCTATATTTTGTTTTTCTTATGGAAAGTAAAATGATTGATTCATCAATATTATTTTTTTTATTTATATTATTTTACTTTTGTTCAATTTTAAATACAATTAATTTAGTGTTAAACCTTAATAAAGAAAACCCAAAACATAATAACAAAATATTATTAGTTCTATTTGTTTCACTCGTTCTTGTTTTTATCATTCGTGGTTTTAATAACAGCTACTTAGTATCAGCCATTTTTTTGTTATTATTGACAATATTACCTTTTTCATTTATTATTTATGCTCAAATTATACAAAAACAAAACATTGTCATTGTTTTTTTATTTCAGTCAATATTTATCGTATTAATTTGTATACTTCAAATGATTTTTATATTAACTGGTGTCGACACTTCTAGTTTTGACCATTTATCTGATTTGAGTTTATGCTTAATGATGTCAATTTTTGTTATCATTATTACCATATTTATTTCTTATCATGTTGAGAAAGAACGCTATCAAAAAAATCTTTTAAAATTAAATGAATTATCATTAAAATTAACTTTAAATAAAATTAAAATTATTAGTGAAACGGATATTCTTACAACTGTTCCTAATCGATATAAATTAACCGTTGATTTGCAATCTATCTTTGACCAATACAACGATGATAATAATGACGAATTTTCAATTATGATGATTGATATTGATGATTTTAAATCCATTAATGATACATATGGTCACGTAGCTGGTGATAGAGTATTAAAATTTATTGCTAATGAAATCAAATATATACTTTGTGAATCTACAATATTTGGTCGTTGGGGTGGCGATGAATTCTTAATGATTTTTCCTCATAAAAAAGAAGATTATTGTTTTAAAATGAAACAAAAAATTTGTGAAATTTTCAATTCAACTGCTTGTCCATATATTAATAAAAACATATCGATTAGTATTGGTTATTCAATGATGCAGCCTCACTTAACTATTGATGAATTATTACATTTTGCTGATGTTAGTATGTATAAAGATAAATCAAAACATTAAAAAAAGTAGATATTAAATCTACTTTTTTTAATATTCGCTATTTTGTTAAAGGATTAACAAATTGACCAATTTCAGATTCAAGAAGATGTGCGATTTGCAATACTTCTTTATCTTTATAATGATCAGAGATAATATAAGTTGCATCTGGCATATTATCTGAATTTAATCCTAATGGTATTGTACATGATGGAAATCCACAACAAGGACCTAAACTTGTATATGAATCAAAAATTAAAACATCAATATGATGTTTTTTCATTAAATCTTTTACAGAGGTTGTTAATTCACTTCTTTCTTTTAAAGCTTTAACATATATGGGTTCTAATAAATCACCTTTTGAATAACTATCTGCTAACTGTAAAATAGTTTGTCCATATTTTAATGTTTTTTTATTATATTGTCTATTAAATCTTATTAGATCTAAAAGTGTATGGATTTCTCCATTTTTATGGTAAGTATTTAAATATGATTCAAATGTTGGTTTAAACTCATGTAACATTAATTGAAAAAACAATTTCGGCTCATTTAATTCTAAATGATCAATTACTTTTAATTCTTTAGAAATTAAGACTTGCTTAATCATATCAATTTTATGATTAAAAATGGTTTGCGTTGTATTTTTATGTCTTACAATTCCTATTTTTAAATCTTTAATGTCATCTTTTAATGATTTAAAAAATATTGTTTTTTCATCTTGTTTAGATAATGTAACTATATCTTTTATATCAATAGATGACATTGCGTCTAAACAAATTGCACAATCTTCTACTGTTTTTGCCATTGGTCCTGCAGTATCTAAAGTAGTTGAAATTGGCACGATGCCAGTTCTTGAAACTAATCCTATAGTAGGTTTAAATCCAACAACACCATTAAGACTTGCCGGAGACATAATACTTCCACCTGTTTCCGTTCCAAGAGCAAGTGGTGCAAGTCCTAAAGATATTGCAACTGCACTTCCTGCTGAACTACCTGATGGATCTATTAATAAATCATGTGCACATAATACATCCCCACCAACTGCACTATAACCATTTCTCATGCCTTGTGTCATAAAATTAGCTAGTTCCGTTAAATTAGTTTTTCCTAAAATAATTGCCCCTTGACTTCTAAGCATACGAACAACTTCTGCATCTTCACTTGCAATATAATCTTTAAATGCATAGGTCCCAGCAGTTGTTTTCATCGGAGGTTTCGTATGAATATTATCTTTAAGTAAAACAGGTATGCCATGTAACATCCCTTTAATATCTTTTTGTGATCTTAAATGATCCATATATTGAGCTTCAAAAAGTGCATCTGGATTAATCATTCGAATACTATTATATTTAGGTTGTCCTTGATCAATTTGGCTAATTCTATTTAAAAAGTATAGGACTAAATCTTGTGAACTCACTTTACCTTCATTAAGTAATAATTGTAGTTCAACAATAGATAATTCATGATAATTCATAATTATTAACCTTCCTTTTATAGTCTATTTAATGATATAAAACAAAACTATGATTGAAATTATTTTATCACATTTTATTTGTTTCTATCTTTTAATGTCATATTGTTTTATAATATATGCATATGTAAAGGAGGTTTTCACATGTTTAATCAATCCCCACTTAACTATCCTTATCCCTCAAAAAGAAATTGTGTCTATGGTAAAAAAGGCATGGTCGCAACTTCGCAACCACTTGCTGCACAAGCAGGCTTAGATATATTGAAAAAAGGTGGCAATGCTATTGATGCAGCGATTGCTACTGCTGCATGTCTAACTGTTGTTGAACCAACTTCAAACGGTATAGGAAGCGATGCATTTGCTTTAGTTTGGACAAAAGGTGAACTTTACGGACTCAATGCAAGTGGATATGCACCAAGTAATATTTCAATCGAACAATTAAAAGCTTTAGGTTATAATGAAATGCCTCGTTTTGGAATGATTCCTGTAACCATTCCTGGAACACCTAAAGGATGGGCAGAATTATCAAAAAGATTTGGAAAACTCCCATTAATCGATGTTTTACAACCTGCTATTGACTATGCTAATCATGGTTATCCTATTTCTCCAACACTTGGATATCATTGGGAAAACGCCTTTAAAATCTATCAAAAAAACTTAAAAGGTCCAGAATTTAAAAATTGGTTTAATACATTTGCACCTTTAGGACGCGCGCCTAAAATTGGTGAAATTTGGCAGTCAAAAGATCACGCACAAACACTCAAAGCTATTGGTGAAACTTATGCTGATGCTTTTTATAAAGGAAATATAGCAGACAAAATCGTTGATTTTTCTAATAAAAATAATGGTTTTATTACCAAAAGTGATTTAATCAATTATGAAGTTGATTGGGTAAAACCTATTTCTATTCATTATAAAGATTATGATATTTGGGAATTGCCACCCAATGGACAAGGTTTAGTTGCCTTACTTGCATTAAATATTTTAAAAAATGATACCTTTGAAACTAAAGATTGTACAGATACTTATCACAAACAAATTGAAGCAATGAAATTAGCATTTGCTGATGGTCTTGCTTATATTACAGATCCAAAGTATATGAAAACATCAGTTGAAGATTTATTAAGTGATACTTATGCAGCACAAAGACGTCGACTCATCACAGATAAAGCTTTAGAACCTACACCTGGTATGCCACCAAAAAGTGGTACTGTATATTTAGCAACTGCTGATGAAGAAGGCAACATGGTTTCTTATATTCAAAGTAATTACATGGGGTTTGGTTCAGGTATCGTCATTCCAAATACCGGTATTGCATTACAAAATAGAGGACATACATTCTCACTTAATCCTAATGATGAAAATGCATTAAAACCTTTAAAGAAAACTTATCATACGATTATTCCAGGATTTTTAACTAAAGATAAACAAGCTGTTGGACCTTTTGGTGTCATGGGTGGATTCATGCAGCCACAAGGACATATGCAAGTTATTATGAATTCAATTGATTTTAAACTAAATCCTCAAGCTGCATTAGATGCCCCTAGATGGCAATGGATAAAAGGAAAATCTATTGCTGTTGAAAAAACTTTTGATCAACAAATCATTAAAGATCTTATATTAAAAGGTCATGATATAAAAATTGATGAACAAACGTCTTCATTTGGTCGCGGTCAAATCATCTGGAGAAATCCAAAAACAGGCGTACTAGTCGGTGGAACCGAATCTAGAACTGATGGTTATATTGCTGTTTGGTAAAAAAATAAAAAAAGAGATGTGTAAAATATACACATCTCTATTTATTATTATGCATATGTATTAAATACTTCTCATGAATTTCTAATGCCAATGTATCTAATTGATGGTTTTCGTTTACAATATTTAAATCAATTCTTAGTAAATTTGCTTTATCAAAAACTTTATCATCATTTATAATTCTATTTTTAATAAGTAGTGCTTCGTCACTTCTTTGGTACATACGGTCCATTCTTAACGATTTATTTGCTTCAACATAAACAATAAATACATCATTTTTTAATTCCTTTATCAAAGCATTTGCTCCGCTTGGATCAACAATCACAAGCCCTTGATAATTCACATCATTTTTTTGAATACCATAATAATTGTTTTGATATGTAGATACTTCGAAAAAAGCATGTTTACTTTCAAGATTCAAAAATTCATCTTTATTTAAAAAATGATAATCAACATCATTAATTTCACCTATTCGAGGATCTCTAGTTGTTGTTGTTATACATTTAGTATATCCATACTTATTAAAAAGAATTTTTGACAATTCGGTTTTCCCACTTGCACTAGCACCTACAAGTACAATCATAATACTCATCTCCTACACAAATATTATATCATAGACCAAACTTTGGTTCGTCATCTTTTTTGTTTTTTAGTATAATATATTTAAGAAGACTTTGGAGGTAATTAACATGTATATATATAAAACTGAAATACCTAATTTTTCATTAAGAGAAACACAAAAAGAAGATTCAAAAATCATTTTTGATTTTATTTATAAATTAGCAATTTATGAAAAAATGGAACAAGACGTCATCGCAAACCCACAATTAATTGAAAAATCACTTTTTGAATTAAAACAAGCTGAAGTATTATTAGCTTTAGAAAATGACATACCTATTGGCATTGTTCTTTTTCATGAAAATTTTTCAACGTTTATGGGCCATGCAAATATGTATATAGAAGATATTTATATTGATCAACCTTATCGACATAAAGGTTATGGTACTCAAATATTTTCTGTCATTAAAACAATTGCTAAAAAAAGAAATTATGGCAGAATAGATTGGGTATGCTTAAATTGGAATACACCTTCTATCAAATTCTATGAAAAAATAGGTGCAACGCCTTTAGATCAATGGTTACATTTCCGCTTAAATTTATAACTAAGATTTATTTTTTATTATTTGTTTGATAACAAATTTTAGCTTCTTCTATTGTTTTATAAAAACTTTCTTTTCCAATTAAATCGATAACACCTGCATTCATTAAAACTTCATAAGGTTGTTTTTGAATGCCCGTTACATAGACTTGAATATGGTGTTTTTGACATGTATAAATAAGTCTTCTAAAGCCATGAAGAGCGGTTGCATCCATAAAAGGTACATGTTTTAATCCCAAAATTATTAATTTGTTCTTTTCACCAATATGATTAATTGCATCAATAAACTTATCAGCAGCACCAAAGAAAAATGGCCCATTAATTTCATAAATTAAAATATTTTGATCAGTTTGGAACTTTTTATTGGCCTTTTCAAAATCAAAAGACATATCATCATCTTCGCTAGCATCTAAACTCTTCATTTGAACTTTTGTCATATTTGACATCCGTTTCATAAATAAGAATAAAGCAAGAACCATACCAATTTCAATAGCAGCAACTAAATCAACCAATACTGTAATTAAAAATGTCACAATCAATATAAATACGTCACCTTTTGGTGATTTAAAAAATAATTTAAACTCTTTAAATTCACTCATGTTATATGCAACAACTATTAATATACCGGCTAATGAAGCTAACGGGATAAACGAAGCATAAGGCATAAATAATACTAATATGATTAGTAAAACAATAGAGTGAGTTATACCGGCAATTGGTGTTCTACCACCATTTTTTACGTTTACAACTGTTCTGGCAATTGCCCCTGTTGCGGGAATACCTCCAAAACATACACTTGCTATATTTGCTGTACCTTGAGCGATTAGTTCCATATTACTTCTATGTTTAGAACCTATCATACCATCAGATACAACTGCACTTAATAATGATTCAATACCACCAAGTAAAGCAATTATAATGGCCGGTTCCATATATGTTTTAATATCAGATAAGGTAAACTTTGGAAAACTAAATGAAGGTAATTGATTGGATAACTCACCAAATTTAGAACCAATGGTTGCTACAGGTATATTAAATACTATTGTTAATACACTTGTAATAATAATTGCAATTAGTGCACCAGGCACTTTAGGTGTAATTTTAGGCATAAATTTAATCACAATAATTGTAAATACACCAATGGCTAAAGCAAACCAATTAAGCGTCGATATATTGGAAAAATATGATCCCCATTTACCTAAAAAATCTGTTGGTAAATTAATAATAGTTAATCCAAAAAAATCTTGCATTTGTGAAGTAAAAATTGTAACAGCAATTCCAGATGTAAATCCCATCGTAATTGGATAAGGGATATATTTGATAACACTACCTAATCTTAATAATCCAAGGATGATTAAAATAACACCTGCCATAATAGTTGCTTTAACTAATCCAACATAACCAAATTCTAAAATAATACCAAATACAATCACCATAAATGCGCCAGTCGGTCCACCAATTTGAACTCTACTACCGCCTAAAAAGGAAATAATAAATCCGGCAATGATTGCTGTATATAGCCCTTGTACTGGACTAACACCTGAAGCGATTGCAAGTGCAATCGATAGCGGTAATGCGACAATGGCAACAATCACACCACTCATCACATCTTTAAAAAATTGTTCTTTTGTATAATGTTTCATCACCGAAAATAATTTTGGTTTTAACTTATCCATTTACATACCCCTTTATTCATCAAACAGATTATATTGTACGCTATGGATCACTAAAAATCAATGGTATTTAAACATTATAATTTATTATTATTTTTTGTTATTTGTAAAACATATTTTTTAAACTTTTAACAACTATTTTTTTCATTAAATCCTATATTATTTAAGGTTAACTTAAGGTAAATATGTGATAGCACTAGTGATTAAAGCAAATTTTAATAAAATGACACATATACATTGTTTTATTAGAAGTTATAGTGTTAAATATGAATATACAAAGTGAGGTATTAAACTATGAAAAAAATAAAAACTTTATCTATATTATTATTTTCATTATTATTTTTAGCTTCTTGTAGCTTATTATCTGATGATACACCAGAAAACACATCTTCTGATTTACCAGATAATGCATCTACAATTGACGTGCCAGAAATTGATGATGAAGATATGACAAACTCAGTAACTGAAGTTAATGCAGTTATTACTTTCTCAACTTCTGAAATCACATCTTCTGATGCAAGTATATCAATTGAAGATTCAGTCATCACTATTACAAGTGCTGGTACCTATGAATTAACAGGGACATCAGATCAAGCAACAATTTATGTTGATTCATCTGATAATGATTCAGTTATATTTGTTTTAAATAATGTTTCTTTATCTAGTGCAACCGGCCCTATCTTTTATATCAATAATGCTGACAAAGTTATTATTAATGTTAAAGAAAGTACTGTTAACACCTTAACTGATCTATCATTAGAAGCTTATGAAAAGGATTCAATTATCTATTCAAAAGATGATTTAACTATTAATGGTACAGGATCTTTAACTATTGATGCTGGCTTACAAAAAGGTATTAAAGTTAATGATGATTTAGTAATTTATGGCACAACATTAAACATCACATCTTCTGGTCACTCTATTAAAGTAAATAATAAAATCACAATCAGTGAAGCCACAATCACTATTAATTCAGGTGGTGATGGTATTCAAAGTGACAATGAAGATGATAATACGGAAAGTTTAATCTATTTAGAATCAGGCACATTTAATATTACATCCTATGGTGATGGTATAAGTTCTTCTTATGATTTAACAATTTTTAATGGTACTTATAATATTGTATCTGGCTACCAAAATTCAAATGTTAGTGATACAAGTGCTAAAGGCTTAAAAGCAACCAATAATTTATATATTGTAGATGGCACTATTGATATTGACTCCAAAGATGATGGAATGCATTCAGATGATGGTTTAATTATATTTAATGGTACACTTACTATTTCATCAGATGATGATGGTATCCATGCTAATAATTCATTAAGTATTCAAGGTGGAACCATTACAATTACTGATTCTTATGAAGGTATTGAAGGTAAATATATCACTATATCTGGTGGTTATATTAATGTTTTTGCTGATGATGATGGCATTAATGGATCAGATCCAGACATTACTGGCAGCACACAAGCTCCAGGAACTGAAAGTGAATCTACTTCTACTGCAGTCATTGAAATCAGCGGTGGTATTATTATCATAAGTTCTGAAGATGATTCAATTGATTCAAACGGTGAAATCACAATCAGTGGTGGTACAATCGTTATTAATGGTCCAACAAGTGGAACACAAAGTGCAATCGACTATGACTTAACTTGGGCTCAAACGGGTGGAACCATTGTTGCAGTTGCTGGTTATGGTAATGGAACAAAATCCCCAACTGAAGCTAGTTCTACTCAAACAACACTCGTATATAATACATTATCAACACGCTCTAGTGGCACACTCATTTCATTACTTGATGAAGATGGCCAAATTGTTGTAGCATTTAGATCAGCAAAATCATTTCAAGCAGTCATTATATCTTCTCCTGAATTAGATCATACAACAACTTATACTTTAGCAATTAATGGAACTATTACTGGTGAATTAGAAAATGGTTATTATGCTTCAGGCACATTAACTAACTACCAAACAATTTCAACTTTTATATTAGATGATGTTATCAATACATTTAATGTTAGTACCTCTTCTTCTACAACACCACCTAGACGTTAGTTAATTTTAACAATTCAATCATTTATAAAGATTAATTCAATTTGGATTGGTCTTTTTTATTTATAAAATATAAATTTTTGTTGACAAAAATCATATCTTAGGTTTATAATATCGATAGTTATCTATATTTATAATTATCAATATTTAAAGCGAAAGGAAACTCTTGAAAATGATTATAGAAATTTTTTCATGGTTGAATAATCAACTACTTAAAATGACATGGTTAGAAAACATCGTCAATTGGTTTTTTAAAGATGTTATTGCAATAGATACCGATTCCTTACTTTACAAAGCTATCACTTTTTTCTTTTATGATGTATTTAAAATTTTTATTCTTTTATCCATTTTAATTTTTATATCTTCATATATTCAATCGTATTTTTCACCCGAAAGAACAAGAAAAATATTAAAGAATTTTAAAGGTATATGGGCTAATATTATTGGTGCGTTATTAGGCACAGTCACACCCTTTTGTTCATGTTCATCGATTCCTATTTTTATTGGTTTCACAAAAGCTGGTTTACCAATTGGAGTTACTTTTTCATTTTTGATTTCATCGCCTTTAGTAGATTTAGCATCTGTTATTTTACTAGCCAGTATTTTTAATTGGCAAATCGCATTAGCTTATGTTGTTGTCGGTTTGTTGATTGCTATTATTGGTGGCACATTAATATCTGTATTTAAAATGGAACGTTATGTTGAAGACTTTGTTACTGCTAAACTTGATAATCAATCAAACATAGCAGATATTGAAATTTATCAAATGACTAAAAAAGAACGCGTTTCATATGCGATAGATCAAGTTAAAGAAATTATCCAAAAAGTTTGGCTATATATATTAATAGGTGTCGGTATTGGTGCGATCATTCACGGGTTTATACCACAAACGTGGATAGAGACTGTACTTGGGTCCAATAATCCTTTTTCAGTCATATTAGCAGCCTTAGTCGGCATTCCAATGTATGCTGATATCTTTGGAACATTGCCGATTGCTGAAGCATTAGTATTAAAAGGTGTTGGTATTGGAACAGTGCTTGCATTTATGATGGCTGTTACTGCACTTTCTTTACCTTCTATCATTATGATTAAAAAAGTTATTAAGCCACAACTTCTTTTTATGTTTGTTGGACTAGTAACACTGGGTATTATTGTCATGGGATATTTATTTAATATCTTTGGTTATTTATTAATGTAATTACATTTCATATATAAAACAGAAAGGAGTATACTTATGCAAATAAAAGTCTTAGGAACCGGTTGTAAAAATTGTAAACAATTACTAGAAAACACTAAAAAAGCTTGTAGTGAATTATCATCTGATGCAGAGATTTTATATATTACCGATTATTTAGAAATAGCAAAAACTGGTTTAATGAGAACACCTGGATTAATGATTGATGATAAAATTGTATCTTTTGGAAAAGTACCAACAAGTGATGAAATTATTAAACTTATCAATAACGCTTTATAAAAATATTAAATTAAATCGTGACAAAAAAATGTACAATAAATATATTGTACATTTTTTATATATATACATAAAAAAACTAGACTTTTATTTAGTCTAGTTATATCTATTAATTAATATCAATTATATTGTAATTAAATATTTTTGATTTTTAATAATTTCTGTTAATGGTATGCCCGCTGGTAATAATGTGATATTTAATCTTTCTAATATATTAACAACATCCAAACTTGTCGCACAATGAATACATCCTTGAAATATAACACCTGCTTTTTGTGCATCTAAAATCAAATCTTGAATATGTTTGTTTTCAGCTATAAGTTTAGCCGATGCTCCCCAAATAATGATATGAACTTGATCAAACCATTGTTTTTTTTGAGCATTTGTTGCGTATAGCATTAACATATATTCTGCTGTGATTCCATCCCTTGTTGTCCACAATATGTATAGTGTATCTAATTGATTCATATTTATCTCCTTTTTCGGATTTTACAAATTAATTATCTAATTCTACCCATTTGCTTTTTAAGATTTTTTCAACAAATATTTTTGCAAGTTTAGGATCAAACTGCGCTCCAGAACATCTAATGATTTCTTGAACTGCTGATAGTTTATCGATTTTTTTATGATATGGTCGATCAGCTGTCATTGCTTCAAATGAATCAACAACATTAATAATTCTTGAAAATAACGGAATATCTTCTCCTTTAAGTCCTGATGGATAACCATTACCATCCCATCGTTCATGATGATGAAGGGCATGAATAGCTAAATCAGAATATTCATCAGCTGCTCTTAATATCTGATAACCCACTTCAGTATGACCTTTAACAATTTTAAACTCTTCTTCAGTAAGCTTACCAGGTTTTTTTAATATTTCATCTGGTATTGAAATTTTACCAATATCATGAAATAATCCTGCTTGTTCAAGTTCATTAAGATCATCAGTATTAAACTTTAATGCAGTGCCCATTAAACGACATAGTTCACTCACTTTAGTTGAATGTTTTTTCTCGATTTCATATTTATCTGTTAAAGTTAATAAAATTGCTTTAATAGCTTGACTTCTTGTGCTTGATCCCAATAAAGTTTTATGTTTATACATATGATTTTCAGCACGTTTTTGAATATCATCAATTGTTTCCTTATCGCTAAATTTCAATTCATATCCAACTGATAAAGATAAACTGACATTACGAACAAATTTATGCTTTACACTAGAAACAATACTTTCTTTATAAGCTTGTAATTCAGCACCTGTCGTATTAGGAATTAATACGGTAAACTCATCTCCGCCTATTCTTGAAACCACTGCTCTATTTACAAATGTTTCTTTTAAAAATGTAGAAATCGTTTGTAGTGCAAAATCGCCCGCAGCATGTCCAAATGCATCATTAATAATCTTTAATCCATTGACATCAAGCATCATAACACCAAGCGGATAAAAATGTTTTTGATCAAGCATTGAAAATTGATTAAAATAATATCTTCTATTATATAAATCTGTTAAATAGTCATGATGACTAATAAATTCTAGTTCTAATTGTTTGTTTTTTAAATCTGTAACATCTTGTGTTGAACCAATCACTTTGATAGGCTCGTGATTTGAATTTCTTAACACTTTTGCTTTAGAAATAATATATTTTGTGTTTTTATTTTTAGTAATAATTTTAAATGTTTCGTTATAAGGTATATCATATTTAATTAAATTTTCAATTGCCTTTTTATTTTTTTCTACATCTTCTGGCGAGGAATACTTAGTTAATAAATCATAGTTTATGTAATCATGACGAGAATTTATTTCATAAATTCGTAATGATTCATCAGATAATTTGATTTTTCTTGAATTAATATCATATTCCCAAGAACCTACTTTTGCAATTTCTTGTGCCGTTTTTAAATTATATTCATTAATTTCTAATTTTTCTTGAATTACTTTTCTTTTTGTAATGTCAGTAATATTACAATAAGTTCGTTCAAACTCATGATTTTCATTATAACCAATAACACCATGTAACTCCACATATATCTTATGATTATCTTTACGAATCATTTCGAATTCAGCAGAAATCTTACCATTTTTTTTAAATGTTTTAAATGTTTTTTTAAATTTTAATTGACTTTCTTTTGTTAAAAAGTTCCCAAACCATTTACCAATAACTTCATATTTAGAATAACCAAACATCACAAGCCAGGTTTGATTTACATCATTTATAGTTTCATCAATATTAAGTGACTGATATCCCAAAGGTGCATAGTCAAAGAGTTTTTGAAATCGATCTTTAGATTCAATCAATGCATTTTCGTAAAGTTTTTTTTGCGTAATATCTTTAAACGTTATAACCATACCTGTAATATCGTTATTTTCGATTCGAGGTGATATAGTATAAGATATATGAAAAAAAGTTTGGTCTTTACACCAAATAATACCTTCTTGATGATGTTCATGTCCTTGCAAAGCAGTTTGTATCAAATCATAATCTTTTTCTAGAAATGAAACATCATCTATTTGATTTGTATGTTTAATTAAATCATGAACATTTTTTCCTAACAATTCACTTTCATGTTCATACCCAAGTAAGTTTATTGTAGCTTTATTAACATATGTACAAACACCATTTTTATTAATAGAAAAAATACCTGTAGCTGTTGAATTTAAAATAAGCTCAATTTCTTTTTCTTTATCGTTTAATTGCAAATTCATCTCTTTAAGTTGCGTAATATTTATTTGAATGCCGGCAATTAATTGAGGCTTGTTATTTTCATCCCACTGAATCACATTACCCTTATCTAAAATCCAAATCCATGCTCCCGATTTTGTTAACATACGCATTTGCATTTCATAAGTAGATATATCATTATGAAAAATGCTTCGAAAAATATGTGAAATCCCATTAATATCATCAGGATGAACAAAGTTTTTCCAAGTTCTAATTGTAAATTCTATTTCTCCCATTTCATAACCAAGCATTGTTACGCAAGTATCACTTAATAAAAATTCGCCTGTACGTAAATCACATTCCCATGTGCCCACATTAGTTGCTTGAATAATGTTTTCTAATTTTGTTTTTTCCTCAATCACATTCGTTTTGCCATCCATCATATTAATCTTCTTTCTATATCAAAGTTGAAGGAATTTAAATATTTAACTTTTTAAATGAAAAGCTTACTCTTTTTATATATATTATAACATAAAAAGATTAAGAATATATACACCTTATTATCCATTTCAAATAATTGTCTTCTTTTTTAAATACTTTACTTTTCATAATTTATTAATATAAAACTTTTTTTCTATAATCTTTATTCTTTCTAATTATTATATCAATAAATTTTATGAAAGTAGTTTAACGTTAAAATATAATAAAACATGCACTTTATCAAATAAAGTGCATGTAAGTTTATATGTTATTTTATACTTTAATTAAGATATTTTTTTAGAAACCCTAATATAACACTTTAGCAATTACTTGTCGTATTCAAATTCTATATAATCTATAGCAACATAAGTATCCTCCATTAAAGCATATCCAACTGGCATTGAAATAAAAGTCATTTCTTGATTGTCACAACTTACTAACATGAGCACTAAAATAACACTTAAAAAAAACATACTTACTTTCTTCATACACGCCTCCGTAAATTTTATGGTTTATTGCATTAAAAACTGTAAAATTATAACCTGACGATAAAAAACAAAAACAGCCCCACTGTTTGTTAACAAATCATGGG
>JBAYAP010000010.1:0-17808 GCA_041669715.1 Acholeplasmataceae bacterium | reverse complement strand
TTGAGATTGCAAGCTTGTTAGGGTGCTCAAGTAAATCAATCGTCGCATGGATAAGAAACTATGAGTCTATGGGAGAAAAAGCTTTTGATGAGAAACCGAGGAATCAAGCATATACAAGAGAGTTCAAAACCGAGGTTATAAAATCTTACTTAGAAGGTGAAGGATCCTATGAAAATTTAGCAAAGAAATATCAAATAACATCACATACCTTAATCAGCAACTGGGTTTCAAAGTATAATAGACATAACGAGATCAAAGCATATGATCCAAAGGGGTATGTCTATATGGCGAAAACAAGAAAAGTAACTTTTGAAGAGAAACTAAAAATCATTAAATGGACGATGGAACATGATAATGAATATAAGCTAGCTGCTGAAAAATTTGAAACATCTTACGCTCAAGTGTATAACTGGGTTAAGAAATACAAAGCAGAGGGTGAAGAGGGCTTAAGGGATAATCGTGGCAAGAGAAAGCCTGAAGAACAACTCACAGAGATTGAAAAACTCAAACGTGAAGTTGAACTTCTAAGACGAAACAATGAACGTCTGGAGATGGAGGCTGAAGTCATAAAAAAATTCCAGGAGATAGAAAGGAGGGATATTTTAGCAAGGTCCGCCAAGAAGCCAAATACAAAACGATAAAAGCTCTTCATGAAGCAAAGAAATATCCCATTTTAGTGTTATGTGAGATTCTTTTAATCAAGCGTAGCAGCTACTATAAGTGGGTAAATAGAGTAGAAACTGATGAGGAGAAGCTGAATCATGAATTATCACAACTCATCATAGAGTATCATGATGAGTTTAAAGGCATTTTGGGATATAGACGTATGACTTTATGGATCAATAAGCGGAACCAATCCAATTATAATAAGAAACGCATTAGAAGGCTCATGGGGATGATGGGTATCTCTTCAGTCATTCGTAGAAAGCGCAAGGGATATATTAAAGTTAGACCTGAAGTGACTGCAGAAAACGTCTTGAATCGTAAATTTGAAGCTGAGAACCCCAATGACAAATGGTTGACAGACGTCACTGAGTTTAAGGTTATTGGTTCACAAATGAAGCTTTATTTAAGTGCGATTATTGATCTCTATGACACAAGCGTTATCAGTTATCGAATGGGTATTTCCAACAACAATCAACTCGCAAACGAAACCTTTGAAGAGGCAATCATAAAAAACCCTGAAGCGAAACCGATATTTCATAGCGATCGCGGATTCCAGTATACAAATAAAGTATTTCAAAAGAAGCTCACATCAAGAAGTATGACTGTGAGCATGTCAAGGGTTGGTAGATGTATAGATAATGGACCTATGGAAAGTTTTTGGGGTACACTTAAATCAGAAATGTACTATTTGAATGAGTTTCATGATATCAATAAGCTTAAAGAAGCAATCAATCAGTACATCATTTTCTACAATGAGCAAAGATATCAAGAAAAATTAAAAGGCTTAACTCCGATTGAATATCGAAATCAAGCCTTAAATCAACTAAATATTTAATTATTTCCACTGTCTACTTGACAGGGGGCGGTTCATATTAAAGATGTTTTTTATATTTTTATAAATCATAAGAAATATGATAATGTTCTAAAACCTTATTAAATAGTTCTTGATATACATCAGGATGTTCTGCTAGATAAGTTTTAGCGTTTTCACGTCCTTGTCCAATCTTTTCATCATTATATGCATACCATGCTCCACTTTTTTTAATTAATTCAAGGTCAGCTGCTAAATCAACAAGTTCTCCTGTTTTAGAAATACCTTGTCCATAAATAATATCAACACTTGCCACTTTAAATGGAGGTGCTACTTTATTCTTAACAACTTTAATATTTGCTTTATTACCAATAATTTCATTACCATCTTTTAATGCTTCAGATCTTCTAATTTCTAAACGAACACTTGAATAGAATTTTAATGCACGGCCACCTGGCGTAACTTCAGGATTTCCAAACATTACACCAACTTTTTCTCTAATTTGATTAATAAAAATTGCGGTTGTTCCAGATTTAGAGATAACACCTGAAAGTTTACGCATAGCTTGTGACATTAGTCTTGCTTGTAATCCAACATGAGAATCACCCATATCACCATTTATTTCAGCTTCTGGTACAAGTGCTGCAACACTATCTATAACGATTGTATCAATAGAACCTGAGCGAATTAAAGCTTCAGCAATTTCTAATGCTTGTTCTCCATTATCTGGTTGTGACAAAATAAGTGCATCAATATCAACACCCAAAGCTTTTGCATATTTTGGATCTAATGCATGTTCTGCATCAATAAATGCGACAAATCCACCACGTTTTTGAACTTCAGCAATTGCATGAAGGGCTAAAGTAGTTTTCCCTGAACTTTCTGGTCCATATATTTCAATAATTCTTCCTTTAGGATAACCACCTATACCTAAAGCAATATCTAAGGCAAGTGATCCTGTAGGATTAGCAGCCATTTGATGGTCAGCTTCATCACCAAGACGCATAACTGCACCTTTACCGTATTGTTTTTCTATTTGTTTCATTGCAATTTCTAGTGCTTGCGTTCTTTTATCTTTGTCCATGATATACCTCCATCATTATATTAAATCAAATGTATTATTTTTACTTTTTAAATACTCGCTAAAATTATTTTTCTATTTTTCATAAAGTAGTCAATACCACTAACTAGTGTCATCATAATTGCAAACCAGAAAATGATATTACCAATGATAACTGGTAAACCAAAATCATTAAATAATAAAATAATCAACGCCAACATTGTTGATGCTGTTTTTATTTTGCCATAAGGACTAGCAGCAATAACTTTACCTTGATCAACTGCAATTAGTCTTATACTTGTAACAACAAACTCACGCATAATCACAATCATAACAGCCCATAACGGAACTCGTGAGGGATCTAAAATCATTAAATATAACATTGCCAATAAAACAAGCACTTTATCAGCAATTGGATCTAAGAACTTACCAAACGTTGTAATTTGATTATATTTTCTCGCAATATACCCATCAAGAAAATCAGTTAAAGACGCAAAAACAAAAAGTATCGCAAAAATAAAAGACCCTATCGATAAACCCAAGAATCCAATATCAGCTTTCAAAGAGTTTACGTAAATAACAACAAGCATGATTGGGATCATAATAAATCTAATTATTGTTATTTTATTTGCAGTTGTCATAAAATACCTTCTTATCATAGTTATTCATATATATTTTATCATAAATCTTTAATTATTGTTGCAATTTTAATCGCCATTTGATACAATAGGTATGCAAATGTAGGAGGTGAAATTGTGGCTAATATTAAACAACAAATCAAACGCAATAAAACCAATGAAAAACGTCGCTTGAATAATGCATCATATAAATCATCAGTTAAATCAGCTATTAAAGCTGTCGAAGCTGCTGTTCAAGCAAATGACAAAGAAAAAGCATTAGAAAATTTATCTTTTGCACATAAAAAACTTGATAAAGGTCTTGCAAAAGGTATGTACCATAAAAATTTTGTAGCAAGACACAAATCAAATCTAACTAAATTGGTTAACAGCCTATAAAAAGAAGCATCAGAGATGCTTTTTTTTATTTGTCTTTTTCGATTTCAAATCTTCCACCATATTGTGCAATATATTTCACATGCGGAAGTTTTTTCCCGTTAACACCATATTTTGGATTAAAACCAATTTTATTAACATAATGACTAATATTTGGTTTTTCTTCGTTCATTTTTAATAACACTTCATAAGTTGCTTTAATATCATCTAAAGCTCTATGCGTATTTTTAACATTTACTTGATATTTTGCAACTGCTTGATCAAGACGATGCGGATATGGAAAACGATCTTTATAAACTGCCATGACATCTAAGATGTCATTTTTTATTTCAAATTGTGGTAAATCATATTTTTTAAATAATTGTTCTAAAAATCCTAAATCAAATACAATATTATAAGCAATAAGCAATGTGTCTTTATTTTTATACATTAAATATAGTTTTTCAAACGCTTCGCTTTCTGATATACCATCACGTAATAACATTTCATCTGTAATATGCGTGATTTCCGTGATTTTTGGGCTTAGTGGCTTATCAGCAATCACCAATGTCGATAATTCATCAACAATCGTATATGTGCCATTAACTGGTTCTAATACAATGGCTCCTATTTCAATAACTTGTTCAAATAATGGATTTAATCCAGTTGTTTCAAAATCAAATAATAAAACTCTTTTATGATTAAACATATTTACGCTCCTAACAAATATAATTCTAAACCAAGTTTTTTATCTTTTAAGCCTGATTTAATTTCATAGTCTAATTGTGATAATTTTTTTAAATGTGTCTCTAATTGATCTAAAGATTGTGAAGAGGCATTTTTAATTAAATAATATGTTCTTCCTGAACTATAGCCAAAATGAGTTGCAATTTCATCTTTACTGAATCCTTTTTGAAGTAAAAGTCTTGCGTGAAATAACTCTCTCATCTTATTTGCAATAAAATTTAAGATACGAAGTGGATCTTCATTTTGAGCCACTAAATCTTCATAGATTTCAATTGTTTTTACATTATTTCTTTCAATCATTGCATTAGTTAATTCAAATATATTATCTTCTAAATTTCTAGGCACTAAAGATAACACATCTTGTTCTAAAATTTCTTTTTCGTCTGTTTTATATATTTTTAATTTAATGAGTTCTTGTTCAATTAAATCAAAATCATAATTTGTTCGATTAAGTAGCATTTCAATTGCTTTTAAATCCATCTTATAAGAAGCTTCAGTAATACGATTTAAAATAAACGTAGGATAATCTTCTTTATTTAAATCTTTTATTTCCTCTATATAAGTATACGATAAAATTAAATCTTTTAATGTGCTGGATAATTCAGCTGTCGCATTTAACTGAATAATTAAGATAACATCAGGATTTGGATTTTTAAAATACTTGATCCATTGTTTTTGTTCGCCTTCTGTTAATAAATCAAAATTTTCAATATGTGTTAAAATTACTATTTTTAAATCAGCAAAAAAAGCTATGGTTTGAAGTTCTTCTAAAACATCGTCACCATTATTTTCATCTAAATCGTATTTTAATATATTAAAATTATCAACATTTAAAGTTTTAATATGACTTTCAATTGCTTGTTTAACAAAATATAAATTTTTGCCTTTAAAGACATGAATAAGTTCTTGCATGCTTGCCTCCAATGATATATTCATTATACTAAAAAAACATGTTTTTTCATAGGTAAGTTCGCCATTTTCCTTTACCAAAATAATATCGATAAAATACTGTACCATCAATATCTGTCCGATAAATATCTATATGCCTTTGTTCTAACCTTTCAATGACATCTATTGAGGGAAACTCATATCGATTATTTTTACCAACTGAAATAAGCGCATATGATGGATTTACCATTTCAATAAACGTATTTATTGATGAAGTATCTGACCCGTGATGAGCAATCTTAATCACATCGCTTTGTATTTGATTTTGATAAGTTTGAACAATCTTATTTTCTGCCGTGCTCTCGATATCACCTGTCATTAAAATATCATAATCACCAATGTGAATCTTAAAAACTAACGCATTATTATTTGAATCACCATAATCAATGATTGGATTGTAAAAATATACTTTTTGGTTATTAAGTTCTATAAAATCTCCTGCTTTAGCACGCATGATATTTGCATCATAATGTGGATAGCCCATATCATAAGCACTAAGAATAACTAACTCAACATCGAATGTATAAATAATTTCAACTGCTTCTTTTATGTGATCTTCATCACTGTGCGTTAAAATCAAATAATCAATTTTTGTAATACCATGATTTTTTAAAAAATAAGTCGTTTGGTCAAAACAATCAACAACTAAATGTGTATCTTCACTTTTGATATAAAACCCATCACCTTGTCCTACGTTTAACATATAAAATAAGTCAGAGTTTATCTGTTTAAAAGCAAAAGTCGGTAAAAAACATATAATGATGTATATAATTAAACGTTTTAATATCTGCGTTGTATGTTTAGCTGTCAACAAATATAAAGTTAAACCATAAATGATAATTTTATACCATATATTAAAACTATGAAAATAAATAATGAAGTGATCATTATATATAAATTCAATTATATCAATTGTCAAAAATGATAAATGATTCATTAAAAATGTTAACTTAGGAAAAATAAATATAACCCATGTTAAAGGATACATCACATAACTCATCCATATCATCATAAAAGGTGCAATAAAAATATAGAGCAATGATATTTGATTTTGAAATGGTAAAAGCGAAAGTAAGACAATAAAAGACATTACATACCGTCTCGTTAATAAAGATAGTTTTTGATATAAATAACTTGTTAAATCTAACATCAAAATAATGATAAATACTAATAAAAAAGCTTGACTATAAAGCAGATTTATATCTAGCATCACAAGTATAAAAAAAACAATAAATAGGCGGTCAATACTTAACAATCTTAACTCGAATTTTTTGTTGCCAATAATGAGCATATAAGATAGACATAATCTAATGATGCTTAAATCGTAATTTGATAAATAAATTAGACATAAATAAAGCATACATATAATCACTTGTTTCATGTTTTGTTTTATATTTAGATTAAATAAAACTTTTTGCATAAACATCATAAAAACAAATATATGAATCCCTGAAACTTGTAATAAAAATGATAATTGAAGACAATCATATGCTTCTTCAATTTTATCATCATTCATAGACTGACCAAAAATCAAAGATTTTACATAAGCATTTTGATTGTTTTTTTCTAAATCATATCTTAATTTGTTAATATGAAATCCTGGTTGAATTTCTCCCATATCAATAACACTGATTTTTCCATAAATTCCTTTAGATATATAATAATCATCATAATCAAATCCAAAAGGTATTGATTCATGTTCAAAATATTCAATATCCGCATCTAAATAAAAGTGATCACCAATATCAAATGTATCCTCATAAACATAATAAAAGTAAGTTTTATGCTTATAAGTAATATGTAACCTTTGATATGTTTCATATTCATCAATATATGATACTTTAACATCTCCAGTAATATGGGAATCGTTTGTTTTAGTATCAATGATATAAAAACTTAAAATGATGACACTTGAAAGAAAAAAGAGTCTTAACCAAAATATTTTTTTATAAAAAACACATAAATAAACAGCTAAAAGAATAAACATCAATCGATAATGAAGACTTATAATTAAAATAAATGTAGCTATTCCTTCAATATAAATATCATCAAATAGTAATATAAGGTCTGATTTTTTCAAGTGTTGCTGCACCTATATATTTAACATTAATAAGCGTATCAATTGATTGAAACGCCCCATGCTCTTCTCGGTATATGATAAGGTTTGCTGCTTTTGTTTCTGTCATATATGGAATTGTAAGTAATTCTTGAAAACCTGCTTGATTAATATTTACCAATATGGTAACTTGTGTTTCATCAGCATCTTTTGAAGGTATGATGATTTGTGTATTTGTTGTTATCATTTGTTGATAAATAATTTCTTGGTCATTAGCATTTTCAGTTAAGCCTCCTGCTTGACGAATTAATGTATCATAAGTTACTTCATCAAAAAATACATAAGTTCCAGGAAACGTAACTTCGCCTGAAATGGTAATTTCTAAATATGTAATATTATTTTCAACACCATAATAACTTTCTTGTGTTTCAGTTTTTGGAAATACTAAGATAATCAAAAACATCGTAATACTTAAAGTTAAATAAATATATCTTTTCATAAAAAACCTCCATATAATAATAGAGGTTTAATATCATTTTTACTATAAAAAAAACTTATCAACAGATAAGTTTATTTTTTAGCAATAAAATATAATTTTCTTTCATCAGGTCCTTCTACTATTGTTGTTATAAATCCTAAATTATCTAGAATTTTTAAATAATAAGAAGACTGTTTAACATATTGAACAATTAAGTCAATCTTTTTATCAACAGTAATTTGATGCACCAATTTATTATTTTTAACATCAATATGCCATTGATATTTAATAGGTTCTATCTCTTTTTCATCATAATTTTGATATGCTTCTAACATTTCATATTTATAAACATCAAAAATGAGCACACCATCTTTATTTAAAGCTTGATAAAAGTTTTTTAAAACATGTTTTGGATTTTTAAAATAATTTAAAACATCAAAACATGCAACAATAGCATCAGCGTTTATTGTTATTTCATCATTTAAATCATGAATAAACAAAGAAGCATGTAAATGATTTTCCATTAATTTTTGGCTTGTTAAAGCAAGCATATCTTCGTCAATATCTAATGCAATTGTTTCAAAATCTTTTGCAAAATAAGTAGTCAAATATCCCGAGCCACAACCAGCATCAATTAATACTTTCTTATTTTCAATATATGGCATTATAAAGTTATAAATTTCTTCGTAATCGATATCAGACATTAAGATATCATAAATTTCTGCAAAACTCATCTTATTTGTTTAACATCCATTAGACGTTTATCAAAATCATAATACTGTCTTTGGTCTTCAGTAAAAAGATGAACAATAACTTCATTACAATCAATAAGCACCCAAGTGCCACCTTTACCTTCAACATTTTTTATTTCATCTAAAGTTAGTTTTTGTTTTAAGTGATTAATTGCTGCACTGCCTTGTCTTTCATTGACAGTCGCAATCACAAAATAATCATAGAATGGTGATGTCTTCCCAAAGTCATAGACTTTTAAATCTTTAACCTTTAAATCCTCTAATGTTTCTATAATTGCATTAATTTTATCCATTTGATACCTCCACATAATAATTGTACGCTTCTATTTGCGCTTCACTTGGTAATAATTTTCTTTCCGTTAAATCTTTTATACTTAAAAGCATACAGTATTTCACTGTTTGATCTAAATCTTTAGATGCCATTAAAAATATTTCGTTAGTATCAAAATATGTTCTATTTGGTTCACAATAGTCACTTATAAATAATATTTTTTCCATAACTGTCATTTTGGGTTTACCAAACACATGACATTTAATTGCTGAAATCATTTCTTTATCTTCTATTTTTAGATTTTCTCTTAAAAGATAAGCACCTTGATATGCATGAAATAACACAGGATAATTTTTAACTATTTGAATTTCTTCTTGAGTTAAAAAAGTTTCATCATATAAATCATATTTTGCAAAATCATGATAAAGTCCAATTAACATCATTTTATCTTGATCAACACCATAAATTTTTGCGAGTTTAACTGCCGTTTCTGCAACTCCATAAACATGTTTTAGTCGCTTAGGATATGCTTTTAACTTTTCATTTACTTGTTCTTTTGCTAATGTTATTAAGTCGCTTTTCATTCAAACAAAGCCTCCGTTACTGTCATATGCAAACGTTTAGGATATGTAACTTCAACTTTATTAACATCCGTAAAGTGTGCAAAACAGAAATCACCAAATGTAATTTGTTGTTTTCCAAAACCTAAGTTTAAAACCCTTTTTTCATACTGATCTGCATAAACTTTAAATATCTCTTCTTTTTTATTAAGTAATCCTTCTATCTTTTGTGCATTTGTTTTATGATAATTTACATGTTTTGATCCATAAATCACCATATTCATTGGTTCAATTGCAGTCACTGCAACTAAACCTTCTATAAAAATAGTTTGTCCTATTTTAAGTTGAAATATTTTAGGTTTTATTTCACTGCTAGGTAACATCTTTTTATATTGTGCATAAGGTAATAATTGATGTAAATAACCTTCTTGATATAATCCGGGCATATCCCATAAAACAGTATAATCGCTTAATTGAGCATGCATTGCTTCCTGTGTTAAGCCTGCCTTATTCATTGCTAATGCTTCTTCATTATGTATAAGTGCTTTAAATAATGTTGTTTTACCAGCATTTTGAACACCAATTAGATATATATTTTTCTTTTTTCTAAATTCTAAAAGATATTGTTTTAAATTTTCAATATCATAAGGATTTTTTGCTGTCATAAAAATAATATCTTTAAAAGGAACGTGCATTTTTCTAGCTTTTCTTACAATACGTTCAAATAATTGATTTAAATTTGTACTTTTAGGTAATAAGTCCAATTGATTAATGACATAAACAAAAGTCATATTAGGTTCATAACGATAAACAGGATATTCAAATAACATATCTAAAGCCATCACAGATGATACCATCACTGCAATACCATTAGTATTTAATTTTGGCAAATCTTCAGGATGAAAATGCTCATTAGCTTCACCGTAATGAAACAAGCGATAACAAGCTTGACAATAATCATTATCTAAACTTTTAACATATCCTTTTTGATTTTGATTTTCAATTTGTAAGGGTGCTCCGCATCCTTTACATGTTTTATTTTCCATAAGGTTCAATAAGTTCCTCATATGCTTTCTGATATCTTTTTTTAACACCTTTTAAGATGCAATTTGCAATTTTTCGATTAAATTTCGTTATTTTTCTATCACTTGATTTTTTAATTGGGTTCACTAAAATTGATTGAATACCAAAACGATTAGCAACAAAAACATCTGTTATAATTTGATCACCAATCAAAACAATTTCTGCTTTTTGTTTATTCACAATTTTTTTAGCTTTATTTAAACCGAATTTAAGTGGCTTTTTAGCAAATGAAACATATTTAAAATCACGAACAGCTGGTGCTACACGATGTTTGCGACTATTTGATAATATAACTATATCAAAAGATTTTTCTAATGTTTTTAAGAAATTTGAGGTTTGATTACTAATCATATCAACATCATAAGCAATCAAAGTATTATCTAAGTCAAAAAACAAGGATTTAACACCTTGTTCTCTTAGTTTTTCATAATCAATGTCTTCAATTTTCGGAACAAATGCAGTTGGAATAAATTTTTGATAAAATGTCATTAATCAATTTCCAATATTCTTATTTTGAACATGCGTCCAGTTTCAGTTTTCACTTCAACTTCATCGCCTTCAAGTTTATTAAGCATTGCTTTTCCAAGTGGTGATTCAACAGAGATTTTGTTTTCCATCGGATTAGCTTCTATGCTACCAACTAAAATAAATGTGTTTTGTTTTTTTGTTTCAATAAATTCAACTTTAACTTGCTTACCAATATTAACAATATCTTCAGATGTTGTACGAATAACTTTAACATTTTTAATGATGGTGTCAATTTCAGCAATTCTTGATTCGATTCTAGCTTGTTCATTTCTAGCAGCATCGTAATCAGCATTTTCTGATAAGTCACCTTGTGCTCTCGCTTCTTTCAAAGCTTCAAGGTTTTCACCTCTTTTAACATCTTTTAAAAATGACAATTCGTCTCTTAGTTTATTAATACCTTCTTGAGTTAATTGATATGTTTGTTTTGCCATGGGATATTCCTCCTTAAGTTCTTATATATTATACATGATTTTTTAAATAATTACCATTTTTTTAAGGGCTTTTTGTATGTTTTTATGCCCTATCATCCAACTATCTAGTATATCATAAAAATCTTTGGAATGATTAAACTGAATTTTATGCGCATATTCATGATATAAAACATATTCTAAATATTTTTCATCAAGTGTTGCAAGAAATGTATTTAGCGTAATTTCATCATGTTTTCGATGATATGAGCCAAACTTAGATTTTAAATATTTATATTTTATAGGTAATTCATGTAAATGCCTTGCTGCAATAACTTTAATTACTTTAGGGTGTACATCGGCCATCATTTGTTTTAATTCACTTAAATAAATAAGTTTTTTTGTCGATTCAATATCCACTCCATAAGCAATCACTTGATCATTTATTATTTGATAGGAAAATATACCTTCTAAAAATTTAAATGAATATTTTACGCCTCTAATTTGGATTGTATGATTATCAATTTTAGTTTGTTTTTTTAATTTTTCATACAACTTATCAAATTGTTCATTTAAAAATTGTTCAACAACCGGTTGCATCTTTTTATTAGTTGTCACTAATACATAACCATCTTTAATGCGTAAATATGTATGTTTTATTTTTTTAATTTCAATTTTATATTGAATGCTTAGATTATTTTTTATTAATTTTTTCATATATGCTTTATTTTAATTGTTGTTCAATATCATCACGTTTTAAATCAATATATGATTCAACATTTCTTAATCCAAACGATTGATGATCTAATGCGTCATTAAATGTGTTTTCAAAAGCTGATTTCAACGCGCCATATTCAGTTAAAAAATAATTTGTTGTGAAATATGTGTCATCTAATATTTCTTGTATTATTTCTGTATACATGGTTTTATAAGAATCAATTGCTAATATTTTATCAACAAGCGGATGAGTATAATCACGATTGCCAAGATAATCATTTAAATCAAACCATGTATATATATCAACGCCAATAGAATAATTAGGATATACACTTGATTCCCACCAACCTTGTCCTAATCCATGATCAAAATCATATGGAATCATCATCCATTTGTTTGTTTTGCTATTTTGATATATAAAATAATTATTGCCCATTGCACGATAATCGTCAGGATTTCCTATAAATGCATTAACTGCAAGCAGTCTTAAAAACATCTCCACTTCAAAATTATCTTCAATGTACGATTGAAAATCATCATCATTTAATTGATTAATTTGTGTAATAAATGATTTAAATGCACTATGATCGGATGTATCTTTATTTGTTTTTAAATCATAAGAAGGTAAATAATTTTTTGATACATCTCTAATACCTATTGCTTTTTGATTTGTAATAGTTTCAAGTGTTGCAGGCCCATATTGTTGCCATAAGCTTTTATATAAGTCCCCATCTTCAGCATCTTTTGAAAATCTTCTTTCAATAAATTCATCATCTATCGGTTCAAAACCTGTATATAAACCCATTACAGTTTCAGTACCATCAATTACAAAACTTAAAATGAAATGTGTTGTTTCTGCCGCATAAACTCCAAATTGATTCATCATGTCAAGAGCATATTGTTCACTCATATATGTCGCATCTTCATTACGGTTCCATTTCATATCAAGTTCTTTTAAATCAAATCCTCTTCTACCATCATTTTCAGGATATGTACCATCAAAGTCATCTCTAAAATTTACTTTAAAACTATTCATATTGATATTACCTTGATCATCCATTAAATAATCTAAAGATAGATTACCTCTTGTTCTAAGACCAATATTTTCTATTTCAAGTTCACCTTGACTGTCTTCATATAAAAAATCCGCCAATACATAAGTATCAGTTTTTAAATTCCCATAAGTTTCTTTATGATCAATTAATGCATCAGATAATTCATTCCATGCATCACTTGATAATGTAATTGTAACTTTTCTATATTCTACTCCATCGAAAAGACGATTAAAAGTACCTATTTCTTCTGGTTCGCTTGGTTCAATTAGATCATTATTGATAACAGTATCACAAGATGTTAACATCCATACGTTAAATAATATCATCAATATCATCAATATTTTTTTTGCCATGTGAAAACTCCTTATTTATTATTCATCAAAAAGATTAGGTAATTCTAAACTTTTGTTTATATATACTAATAATTGATTTAATTGATCAATATTTTTTATATTAATTTTATCTATCAAACTATGTTTGTATTTTAAAGCGAAGTGTATATGCCCATTTTTTACACTTAAATATACATTTTTATAAGTTTCATCAGTAAAATATGATTTTACTTTTTTTATAATATTTTCATCAACATCATTTAAATTTTCAGTTTCTGGTTTGTATACACTCATATATTCATTTTCATTAATTAACTGATATTTTTCACCTTTAACATTAGGTTTACCTTTTGTTCTTAATTGCAAATCTGTTGTTAAATGTGTTTCCATTAAATAATAAATACCATCAAAATGAATTGTTGATGTATTTCCATTGCTTGAAATAATTTTTAGATTAAAACATTCAAATTTGAGCTGTTCAGCATTAAATCCTGACATATTATTTATGACAAAAACTGCTGCTCTTGGAAACAAACCGCCTTCATAAAACTTATCAATTTGTTCTTTAGTGTTTTTTTCTTTACCACTATATTTATAAAACATACCTGAATCTAAATTAATATGTTCGATAATTTCGTGATATAAATAATCACTCATGGTTTGTTTACTAATTAAAAACTTACTAAACACCAAACCTAATATACCTAATCCAATCAAAATACCCGTAATTAAAATAACTAATAAATCATCTTGATTACTTAATAAGTAAATTGTTAAACCTAATAACAATACCAGCAAATATATATAAAAGACTAATCTTGTCACTTTTATCTTTTGTGCTGTTAAACGATTTAATTCTTTTTGAATACTTTCATATTTTTCTTGTGTAAACATATACATCACCTACATATAATTATATCATATTAATACATTAAAAAAGACATATGAGGCTGTACCACATATGTCTTTATATTAATCATTACTCTAATTCTAATTTCTTTTCTATCAGATAACCCGAACCTACAAATGCAAATCCACATACCAATAGTTTAAATATTAAAACATAAACTTTTTGTATTGTTGTATGATATGAAATATAACTTTCAAAAGCTTCGCCACCTATATATTGTGTTGTAATTTCTGTCGTTGTAAAAAAGGCTGTACCCAAAATTAAACTCACAATATAAGTAAGTGCAAAAAATATGATAAATCCAATAAGTTTTTTCTTATCGCCATGATATATCGTATTAGATACGGTATATGCGATAAATATAACAGCGATGATTTGAAGAAAATCAAAAACTCTTAAGACCACTGAAATAACTTTATCAAACATTGAAGCATCACTTTCAATACCAATTAATGATAATGCAAAATCACCTAATAAATTACTAAATTCACCACCAACACTAGAAGTTACTACTTGATCAATATAACCTACAAATAGCAATAGTGGAATAGCCCCTATTAATGTTGATACTACAATCCATAAAAAATTAACAATGACTCTTGATAATACAATATCCTTTGTCTGTGCTGGTACAGTAAATAATAAATATCCAGGATGACCAAAAATACGTTCACCAAGAGATTTCATGACATTTACAAACACTAGGACATATAATACAATAATCAATATAACTGCAATTAATAAAGCATACAATGCAGTTTCTATGCTATCACCTTTCAATCCAAAATACATAACAAGTGAAACTAATATAATGCCTACATAAACTGGTAAATAATTACGATAAGAAGATTTGAATTCATGTTTTATAAGTTTAGAAAGCATCTCTAAATACCTCCTTAAATACATCTAACAATGTTTTATCATATGATTTTAATAATGCTTTTGTATTTTCATGCAAAACAATTTGACCTTGTTTCAAAAAAATAACTTCATCAAATAATTCTTCAACATCATAGATTTGATGTGTTGATAAAATAATTAAAGCATCTGGTTGATGATTGTGCATAATCGTTGATAAAATAATTTCTCTAACTACTGGATCAACTCCGCCAATTGGTTCATCAAAAATATAAATGTGTGCATCTCTAGATAATATTAATGCAAGTTGTAATTTTTCTTGATTACCTTTTGAAAGTTTTCTAATTAATGATCTTTGTTCAACTCTAAAACTAGACATTAATTGATTAAATCTGTCTTCATTAAAATCTTCATACATATCCTTAAAATATGATACTGCATCACTGATTTTCATCCATTTATCAAAATATATTTGATCTGGTAAATATGAAATTAATGCTTTTGAACGATTACTAATCTTTTCCCCATTAATTAGTATTTGTCCTTCATATTGTTTTAATAATCCTGTTAATACTTTAATAAGTGTCGTTTTACCACTTCCGTTTGGACCTAATAACCCTACAACACGACCTTTATCAATTTGTAAATTAACATGGTTTAAAGCTTGTGTGGAACCATAGTTTTTTGATACATCTATGATTTCAATTAAATGTTCAGCCATATAAATTATTTTCCTTCCCTAATATATATATTTATTTCTATTATACTACATAGTTCTATGACAAATAAAGAAAAAGTTTATCATTAAAGATAAACTTTTAAACTTACACTTTTATTTGAATATGTTTTCTTATCATAGCAAACGGTTCTACTATATTTGGTACTTTAATTTTTAATACTTGCTTTGGATGTCTTGCAATTTCTAAACATTCGTTATTTTCATCAGTCATAAATTCTAAAGTGAAAACATAATGAAAACCACTGGGATTATATACTTCTATTTCATCACCCAACTTAAAATAGTTTCTTTGCTCGATAGTTGCTATTTGAGTCTTCTCGTCATATGATAATCCAAGACCAATAAACAATTGTGAAGGCTGTTCACTACGCATGCCATACAATTGTTGTTCAATACCGGGTGTCCCTTCTAAAAATCCAATAGATGATAATCTGTTTTCAGCTTTTGTCATTTCATTTTCAAATTGCTGATAATCTTTGATTTCTCCAAACTTCAAATATTGATCAATTAAACTTCGATATGTTGAAACAACTGTAGCAATATAATGAATGCTTTTCATTCGGCCTTCAATTTTTAAAGAGGATACCCCGTGATCAATTAAATATGGAATTTGGTGAATAGCTTCTAAATCTTTACTAGACATAGAAAAAGATTCAGGGTTAATGAGTTTATTATTATCAATTATTTCATAATTCCATCGACATGAATGTGCACATCCACCGCGATTAGCATCACGATCTGTCATATTATTGGAAAGTGAGCATCTACCACTAAATGACATACACATGCCACCATGAATAAATACTTCAATATCTGCTTTAGACACTTTTGTTAATTGTCCAATTTGATACTTAGATAATTCTCTTGCTAAAACAATACGTTTAACCCCTTTATCATACCAATAATTAACTGCTTCAGCATTATATGCTGACTGTTGGGTTGATAAATGGATTTCTAAATTAGTATGCATAAGAGCCATATCAATAATATATGGTGACGCAGAGATAATCGCATCCACATGATTATTTTCTAATGCTTGCAAATATTCAATCACACCAACTAAATCTTCATTATGAGGAATAATATTTGTCGTTAAGTATACTTTTTTACCAAGTTTATGGGCAAAAGTTGTTGCTTCTAAAATATCATCAAGTGTAAAATTAGAAGCCCGTGCTCTTAATGAAAAATTTTGTCCACCAATAAAGACAGCATCTGCACCATAAATTAAAGCTATTTTTAATTTTTCTAAATCACCAGCAGGTGCTAATAACTCAATCATTTGCGACTCCTTGCTTATACAATGTCTTTTTAAAGAAAAATCCATGATCCCATATTTCATCATACTTTTTCATTAACTCTTCTTTAGATAACCCTTTTTGATGCTTATACATCTTTAGAATTTCAATTGCATAATCATCATCTTTAAAAATAGTATCAATAACTAAATAATCGACAATAGGCGATAAAACATCTAAGTAATCGATACTATCAAATACTTGTGATCTAAAGACATGAGTACCTGCAAGATCTTCTAAGATTGGATAAGGCTCATCTTTTCGTTTTTCTTCAATAAGTTTAATTGTTTGTTTATTATGCAAATAATTTTCTTGGTTAATAAAATCCATATAATTTTTAATAAGTTGCCGCTTAGAATAAAACATATTTAAATGTCCGTGCCCAACCATAAATAGTTTTGTTTGTTTCTTATCTGCAATCATTTTTATATCATCTAGTGTAATTTCTTTAGCAATAAAAACACCAAAAATACCAGTAGGAACTAAAAAGTTAAAATCATAATAATTAGTCATCAACGTTTCAGGATTATAAATAAGTTTTTT
>JBAYAP010000009.1:0-17818 GCA_041669715.1 Acholeplasmataceae bacterium | reverse complement strand
TTTCTTATAGAGGTTGATTAAATACTTTAGAGTAGTAATATCATAGTTTCCGTTTTTTTCGGATATGTGTGAAAGAGATTTGCCTCTTAACACTCGGACTTCACACATCTTTAATCTGTCTTCTAATGTTAATCTCATAATAAAAAAGACTCCTTTGTTTAAGATCAGGTATCATTATTATACCTTCTCTCCAACTTTTTGGAGTCATTTCATTGTCTAATGGTGATGCACGGGGGATTCGAACCCACGACCGACGGCTTAGAAGGCCGTTGCTCTATCCAGCTGAGCTAGTGCACCAAATCAGTCAGCGTTATTAATTATAACGGAAACGTGACTAATTGTAAAGACTTATTTAAAAACTTATGCTTTTATTTTCCCTATTTCGGATACTTTGTCTAAAAGTTTAATAAAAGTTTGGGTATCTTCAGGTCCTAAATGTTCTGCAAGCACTTCAATTGGTCGATAATATTCATCTCTAATTGACTCTACATATGCTTTACCCTCTTCAGTTAATTTAATATATACAACACGTAAATCTTTTCTTGATTGAATTTTTTTAACATATTTCTTTTTAACTAATTCATTAACTTTATGTGTAACAGCGGGTAATGTAACTTTAAGTACTTTTGCAATATCTGAAATCATTATTTGTTCACTTAAATCACAAAAAGCTACGCAAAACAATACCATAATATCTGCATCACTTAATGCAGTATTAATTCTATCATAGACACCAGAACGTCTAAATATTCTTAATGAACGGTCAATTCTTTGCAAAACTTGATAATCTTTTTTATTCAAGATTCTTTCCTCCTTTTACTTATGCTGATAGTCTTATGTCAAAGTATGATCACTATATAATTTATAATAGGATAATATCTTTTTATATTTTTTACTAGTTTCTTCGTCAGCGGCATGTATAATTTTATCAATATTTTTAATTTGATGTTTATAATATGCTATTGATTCATCTTTTTTCTTCAACACTGGACCTAAATAAAAATCTTCTTCAGCCAATTTCATTGTGCCTTTTTCTACTTTTAATATCACATAATAAAACTTATCTTGAATAACAAATTCATCGGTAATTTTAAATCCAAAATCGCTAAGATATTTTCTTAAAATGTCATATTTATCATTAGGCTGCAAAAAATATATTTTTGATTCATGTTTTTGATCTAATATATGCATCATCGTATGCACACCCATACCTGCAATCACAACTGCATCATATGAAGAATGAATATATTCAAATCCATCAGATTGAATAAAATCTATAGGATAACCATTTAGATTTCTTTTTGCTTGATTAAGCGGTTCTTGGTTAATATCACAAGCGATGCCTTTTTTTATGTAACCTAGATCTAGCGCTTCTTTTAAAACCAAACCATGATCTGTACCAATATCTAAAACCGTATCATATCCATCAAGTAATTTTGATAAAAATGAAATTCGTTTCCTATTTGCCATGGTATATTTCTTTTAATTTATTTTGACGCGATGGACTTCTTAATTTTCTTAAAGCTTTTGCTTCAATTTGTCGAATACGTTCACGTGTAACACCAAATTCACGTCCGACTTCTTCAAGTGTATGGTTTTTACCATCAAATAAACCATATCTTAGTCTTAACACTTTTTCTTCTCTATCTGTTAATGTTTCTAAGACTTCATCTAAAACTTGTTTAATCATATCTTGAATCATGACTTCATGAGGTGTTAATGCATTAGGATCGCTAATAAAATCTCCTAGTGATGAATCTTCTTCTTCACCAACATGTGCTTCTAATGAAATTGGTTCTTTAGCAATACGTTGTATATTTTGAACTTTATCAGGTGTAATGCCCATTTTATCAGCAATTTCTTCAATACTTGGTTCTCTACTCAAATCTTGAATTAATTGTCTTTGAATTCTAATCATCTTATTAATGGTTTCAACCATATGAACTGGAATTCTAATGGTTCTTGCTTGATCAGCAACTGCACGGGTAATTGCTTGTCTAATCCACCAAGTAGCATATGTTGAAAATTTAAATCCTTTTTCATAATCAAATTTATCAACAGCACGCATTAAACCCATATTACCTTCTTGAATTAAATCTAAAAATAATAATCCACGTCCTACATATCTTTTAGCAATAGATACAACTAAACGATAGTTTGCTTCAACAAGTTTATTTTTTGAATATTGTGCTAAATCCAAAATATCTTTTAATTCTTGTTGATCTTTTTCGGATAAATCTAATTCACCAGATTCAAATGCATCTAATTGTTCTTTAGCATAACGGCCATTAGAAACTTTAATTGCATAATCTTGTTCTTGCTCATGAGTTAAAAGCGGAATTTGTCCAATTTCTTTTAAGTACATACGCACAGGATCATCTGTTTTAATTGTTGAAACAATCGTTTCTATATTTAATAACTCTTCTTCTTCAACTTCTAATCCTGAAAGAGACAAATCATCAGGTTCAGCGTCATCACTAGTTGAATCGTCATCATCATCGTCATCATCATCGTCTTCTAGTATTAATGAAGGTGCTTCCTCTTCTTCTTCTTCATCATCTAAAACTTCAATTATATCAATATTTTGATCTAATAATTCTTTTTCTATTTGATAATAATCTTGTGTTCCTTGTTTGGCATAAGTTGTAACATCTTCGATTGTTACAAATTTGTCTTCTCCTGCTTTTTTAGCGAGAACACCAATTGCTTTTTTAATTTCCATCGTTACCTCCGTTATTTTTCATTTTAGATACTAAAGCTATATATTCCATTTCAATATCAGGATCATGAAAACCTTCTTTAGAAATCATTTCTTTTAAAAATGTTTTTCTGCGCTTCATTGCTGCTTTTTTAACATAATCAATATAAGAAAGAGATGTCTTTTTAGGTATTTCTATATTTCTTTCATAAAATAATTCTGTAAGAATATTTTTTTCAAAATAAGATCTTTGATCATATGTTAAGTAATCTTTGAAATCTTCAATATCAATTATATCATGGTCTTGATAATAATCTTGAATCTTCAATCTTATTGAAGAAACAATTGGATCTGCATAATCAGAAGGTGTTAATAATGATGATACCCATAATGCATCTTCTTTTGATCTTAACATAATAATAATTAAATGACGTTCAGCTTTATCATATTTATCAATAATACCTTTTTTTATTTGTTCATCAATAGGTTTTACAAAGTTAGGTTGTATAACATTTTGTTTTCTAATTACAATGTCTTCTTCATTCATGTGAAGCGTTTGTGCAAGTCTTTTTTTATAAATTGCTACAATCGCTAAATCGGCACCAACAAGCATTTGTGTTACGCGCTTCTTATAAACTTTTATATCATTGGTGTTATTAAAATCTAAGCCCTGTTTATAATATTCATATCTAAATTGATATGGGTCACTAACATACTCACCAAATAGTGATTCATATTTTTCAGGACCATAATTTTTAATAAAATCATCAGGATCCATTTTTTCAGGAATAACTAAAACCTCTGTTTTAATTCCTGTTTTTTCTAAAATTAATATTGCTTGATCGGTTGCTTTTTGTCCAGCTGAATCACCATCATAAGCTATTACAATCGATGGACTATACTGTTTAATTAAAGCAGCTTGATTTTTAGTTAATGCCGTACCCATGGTTGCTATCCCATTTTGAATGCCTGCTTGATAAGAACTAATAACATCAAAAAATCCTTCATACAAAATAACTTGTCGATTTTTTCTAATATCACTAAGTGATTCATTTAAATGATATAATAATTGGCCTTTTTTAAATATTGGTGTTTCTGGACTGTTAATATATTTTACTTGCTCATTAGAAGAAAGCGTTCGACCGCTAAATCCAACAACTTTTCCTAAAGGATTCGTAATAGGAAATATCACTCGGTCACTAAACAAATCATAATACTTACCATCATCAGATTGTTTAACAATCCCTAATCTAATCATATCTGATACTGCATAACCTTTATCTTTTAATACTTTATAAAGTGTATCACCATATTTAGGGGCATAACCTAATTTAAAATGCTCTATCGTTTTATTTGATAATTCTCGCTTAATTAAATATTGATAAGCTTCTTGACCGGCCTTACTATTTATCAAATTAAAGGCATAAAACAATGAAGCTTCTTCCATCAACTGATACAACTTGTCATTAGGATCTTTTCTAACAACTGTTTTTTTCATTTCAATACCAGCGCGTTCTGCTAAAATACTTGCTGCTTCATCAAATGAAATACTTTTAATTTTACGTAAAAAATTTATTGGATTTCCACCTTCTCCACAAGACATACATTTACAAATATTTTTTTCAGGAGATACAGAAAAACTTGGCGTTTTTTCATCATGAAAAGGGCATAATCCCATATAGTTCTTTCCACGTTTTTGTAAATCAACAAATTCAGAAACAACATCAAGGATTTGGGTTTTACTATTTATTTCTTCAATAAGTTTATCATCCATTATAACCCCTCCTTTTCATTTTATTCGCTTATAGTTCTTAATACTTTATTTGATTATTCACATATGCTTTTAATTCATTAATAGAAATTCTTACTTGTTCCATCGTATCTCTATTTCTTACAGTTACAGAATTTAAGCTCTCTGTATCATGGTCAACAGTAACACATAAATATGTACCAATCGCATCTTGTCGTCTATAACGTTTACCAATATTTTGTGTTTCATCATAAACAACATCAAAATCTTCACTTAATAAGTTAAAAATTTCTTGTGCTTTATCAGCATGTAATTTTTTCACAAGAGGTAATATAGCAACTTTATAAGGTGAAAGTTGAGGATGTAATCTTAAGACCTGGCGTTCTTCCCCATTTTCTAATATTTCAACATCATAAGCACTCGTTAAAAATGCTAAAACTAAACGTTCAACACCGACTGATGGCTCAATAACATATGGTATATATTTTTCATTTGTTTCAGAATCTAAATACTCTAGACTTTCTCCTGAATGTAATTGATGTGCCTTTAAATCATAATCTGTTCTAGATGCAATTCCCCACAATTCATCAAATCCCCAAGGAAACTTAAATTGAATATCAGTTGTTGCATTTGAATAATGAGATAAAGATTCTGCTTTATGATCATTAAATTTGATACCATCTTTTGGTAAGCCTAATTTTAATAACCAATCCATAGCATAGTTTTTCCAATAATCAAACCATGTTAACTCTGTTCCTGGTTTACAAAAGAATTCTAATTCCATTTGTTCAAATTCTCTTGTTCTAAAAATAAAATTACCTGGTGTGATTTCATTTCTAAAAGACTTACCTACTTGGCATACATCAAATGGTAAGTTTTTTCTTGTTGTTCTTTGAATATTTTTAAAATTAATAAAAATACCTTGAGCTGTTTCTGGTCTTAAATATATATCATTTGCTTGTTCAGCAACAACACCTTGTTGTGTTTTAAACATCATATTAAATGCTCTAATTGGTAAAAAATCATGTGCACCACAACTTGGACATTTAACTTTATGATCCAATAAATATTGATACATTTGATCAGTTGACCAACCATCTGCTTCAACTGATGGATCAAAGTCTTCAATGAGTTTGTCTGCTCTAAATCTTTGATTACAATTTTTACATTCTGTTAATGGATCACTAAAACCGCCAACATGTCCACTGGCTTCCCAAACTTTTGAGTTCATTAAAATTGAACTATCAAATAAAACATTATATGGTGATTGTCTTTGAAATTTTTGAATCCAAGCATTTTTGACATTACGTTTTAAAATACTGCCAAGTGGACCATAATCCCAAGTGTTGGCAAGTCCTCCATAAAGTTCACTACCTTGAAAAATATAACCTGTTGTTTTTGCAAATTGTACAATTTGATCTAAAGAAGTCATTTGTTCACATCCTATGATAAATTTTTTAATGTTGTATGTAAATGATACTCGTAATATTTTTGTATAAATCTTTCAATTCTTTGAATTGATTCATCTAAATCATTACTATGTTCATTATAAGGTAAATACGTAAGTTTTAAAAGTAAAATTGCATCTTTTGTGTCCAAATCAATGGAATATCCGTCATTTTCATAAACCAATCCGCCTTTAGCAATACTCACGCCTTTTACAAGATTACCATTTGCAGTTAGATTTAATTCATATCCAAGCGGTTTTAATATTTTTAATGAAAATGCTAAAGATGCTATTTTTAAATCATTTTGACTTAATGCTAAAACAACTTCTTGATAAATTGTTTCATGTGATTCAATTTCAATCATAAATTTATCAACAATTTCTAAAATAAGTGCTGCATATTTAGTTGTTTGAAAATCATCTTTAATACGGGCATAATCATCTAAAACAACCGGATTTTTTAAAGTAACAAATGTTTTATTTAACATTGTTACATCAAAAGAAATACGTGTTAAAAATTGACCAATAACACGTGATTTTTGATTGAGTTTTTGTGCACCTTTTGCAAGTAAGGTCATCTTTCCTTGCGGTGTATATACAAAAAGTAATCGTGAAGATTCTAGGTACGGTTGTATCTTATAAATGATACCTTCCATTAAAAATCACCTACACCATAAGCTTTTAAATCGCTCTCTCTATTTCGCCAATCTTTTTTTATTTTTATCCAAAGTGATAAATGGATTTTTCGACCAAGTTCATAATTGATTTCTTTTCGTGCAAGCATACCAATTTGTTTAATCTTATCACCTTGATGCCCAATAAGTATTTTCTTTTGTGAGGCTCTTTCCACAATAATTAAAGCATCAACATCAAGAGTTTTATTTTTATGGTTTTCTTCTAATCGTTCAATAACAACTGCAACAGCATGTGGTACTTCTTGTTCTGTTAAAGATAAGATTTTTTCTCGAATAAATTCACTCATTAAAGTTGTTTCACTTTGATCACTTTGCATCTCTTGAGGATAATATTGTGGCCCCTCAGGTAAATATGGAACAAGGTCATTTTTAAGTCGATCTAAATGTGTTTTGTCTTTGGCAGAAATCGGGTAATAACCTTCAAAGTTATAAGTGTTTAAATATGTTAAAATTAATGAATCAATTTCTGATTTTGTTTCATATTGATCAATTTTATTAATCAATAAAAAAATAGGTACTTGAACATGTTCAAAATATTTTATAATATGTGCTTCTGCTGCACCAAATTTTTTATCAACAACAAATAAAATAAGGTCCACATCTTGTAAACTTTGAACAGCAATTTTATCAATAGTTTGATTTAATAAATCTTTACCTTTATGCATACCTGGAGTATCCACAAAAATCATTTGATAATCTTCAGTTGTAATAAGTCCATTTATACGATGTCTCGTTGTTTGTGGCTTATCTGAAGTAATTGCTACTTTTTTTCCAATTAAGGCATTAATTAATGTTGATTTACCAACATTTGGACGACCAACAATTGCTATAAACCCTGAGCGATATGCCATATTAATCCTCATTAAACGTCATAAAAGCAAAGGGTAACAATTCACTTTTAGACACTTCTTTTGTTTCATCTTTTAAATTAGCTAAGATAATTTTTGCGTCTGATGGTAATAATTCCATCATCACTTGTCGACATGATCCACATGGTGATACGGGTTCATTAGTATCAGCAACCACAGTCATACTTTTAATATCTTCTTTTTTATAACCTTGGCTATACAATGAAAAAAGTGCACTTCTTTCTGCACAATTGCATAATCCTAATGCAGCATTTTCAATATTTGCACCATGAATAAAAGACCCGTCTTTTAATTCAATAGCTGCTCCTACTTTAAAATGTGAATATGGTGTATAAGCATTAAGTCTTGCCTTTTTTGCTTCTTCTAAATTTTTCATAACTTCACCCTTCCAAGTTTAGCTTTTTTTAATATCTTTTCTTGTGCTTCAATCATAATTTTTTCTTCTTCAGGACTATGATGATCATAACCCTTTAAATGAAGATATCCATGAACTGCTAAAAATCCAACTTCTCTTTCAAATGAATGTCCATAATCGTTAGCTTGTATATTAGCCTTATCTAAACAAATAAATATATCCCCTAATGAACGATCATCTTTTTCATCATTTGGAAAACTAAGCACATCAGTAGGTCGATCAACATCTCTAAATTTTTTATTTAGCTCATGAATTTGATCTAAACTAACAAATACAATTTGCATACAATGAAAATCTTTTACCTTTTTAAAAATGTTTTTAATCAATATAATCACATTTTTAACATCTTTGTCAGTTTGATTATAAAAACTAATTTTCATTTTGTTCATACCTTTCAAGAATATGTTGAACGAGTGGATGTCTAATAACATCAATACGTTCAAATCTTATAACCTTCACATCTTCAAGTGTTTCTAATAAATCTATAGCTTGTGATAAGCCAGATAATCTAGATGTTGCTAAATCAGTTTGTGAGGGGTCTCCAGTGATAACCATTTTAGAAGCAAATCCTAATCTAGTTAAAAACATTTTCATTTGAGTTTTGGTTGTATTTTGAGCTTCATCCAAAATAACAAATGCATTTTCTAATGTGCGTCCTCTCATATAAGCTAATGGTGCAATTTCAATCACACCTTTTTCAATTAACGCAACTGTTTGTGTCATTCCAAGCATTTCATAAAGAGCATCATATAATGGCACTAAATATGGATCGATTTTTTCTTTTAAGTCGCCAGGCAAAAATCCTAGATTTTCTCCTGCCTCAACTACAGGTCTTGTTAAAATTAATTTTTTGACTTTATTTTTTTTAAGTGCAGACACTGCAGATGCAACAGCTAAATAAGTTTTACCTGTTCCTGCAGGACCAATACCAAACGTTAAATCATATTGATCAATTGCTTTAATATAATGTTGTTGATTAAATGTTTTAGCATAAACTGTCTTACCTAAATCATTAACAATAATAGGTACACGTGATTTATACAAATCTATAATGCCTTCCAATTGATTTTTTTCTGCTAATTTAATGATATACATAACATCACGTTCAAAAAGTTGTATATTTAAATTTGCAAGTTCAATTAAGACAGCAAAAATAGTCTCCAATAGCGGTATTTGACTTTTTTTGGCATCTGTAACAATTTCAGAACCATGTACAGAAACCAAAACGCCTAAATATTGTTTAAAAACTAATAAATTTCTATCTTGAACACCGACTAATCGACTAATGGCATCAGCATGATTTATTTGTTGGTTTAATTTCATTAAATACGCTCCTTATTGTGTATTTAATTATACCATTATGAACATTTTTTTTAAAGATATATCATTAAAATGCAAAGTTTTCATAAAAAAAAGCACCTAACATTAGGTGCATTTAGAAGTCTTACTTTTTCTTAGCGCGTGCTGCACGGGCTGCGTCTTTACGTTGAACACTTGGTTTAACATAAAATTCACGCTTGCGAGCTTCTTGGAGGTTTCCAGCTTTAGAAACATCACGTTTGAAACGACGTAAAGCATCTTCTAATGATTCTTTTTCGCGAATAACTGTTTTAGGCATGTACTGCCCTCCTTCCACGCTTAGTGTATTAAGCCGCATATATTATATATGATTTAAGAGCATTTGTCAAAGTATTTTTAATTTTGATGCATGAAAAAACTTAAGATTGAAAGTGATGCCGCTTCAGTTGGCAAAATATATTGGCCTAATGAAATAAATGTTGCATCAAGCGATTTAAAAAATATTCTTTCTTGATCACTAATACCACCTTCAGGTCCAATAATAACTGCATATTTTTTAAAAATATCTAAATTGTTTAAAGCTTTCATATGAACCATATGTTCATCTTCATCACAAACAATTATTTGATCAAAATAACTAAAATCAATATTTTTTATATTAGAAACCATTTCGATATTTGGTATATCAAAACGATGTGCTAATTCAGCAGCTTCTTTTGCTATTGTAGATAATCTTTGTTTTTTAAAAGTTTCATTTTCTAATTTCACAATACTGCGTTCCATGCCACAAAAATATATTTGAGATACACCAAAAACAGTTGCATATTTACTTACAAATTCCATTTTATTCTTTTTAGGTAATCCTTGAATTAATGTAACATTAAATTGTTTTTTTAATTCTAATTTTTTTATCTCTGTATAAAAGACTTTTTCATCTTTAATTTCAATCGTAGCTAAAACACATGTTTGTTTATCACAAACAATAATTTCATCATGATCTCGCATTCTCATCACTCTTATAATATGATGCGCATCTTGACCTTCAATAATACCATTTAAATTTTTAACAAAATATCTTTGTGGCATAATATTCACCTAAAGAAAAAAAAGTGCTTCTAAGAAACACTTTTTTGATTAATGTAAATTGTTTGATACAACAATTGAAACAATCAATAAAACTGATGTTATAATGGATGCTCTTGTTAAAAATAAGTCAAATCCACGTTCTTTTTTATTTTTAAATAATTCAGATTTTTCACCGCTAAAAGCATTAGCCATGTCTTCGTTAGAATTTTGAAGTAAAACGAGAACAATCATCACTATTGAGAACACTATTACAAAATAATCTATCCAAAACATATAAACATCCTCCTAAAATTCAATTAATGATACCAAATTTAAATGTTTTTGTCAATGGATTTTTCTCTCAAATCAATCAAAATATGATAAATCAAGAATCATTTATCGAGTTGAAGTAAATCCACTAAGAGCAATATACCATCCTTACCAATTAAAGGCAAAGAAAATATTGTTTTTTTAACCTTTTTTGCACTTATTAAACTATGAATAATCATATATAAAACTTTGAAACCAAAAATTCTATAATGACTTTATTTATATTATAAATTATGATGTGCTGGTATACCTTTAAGTTTACTGTGTGGTGGTGCATCTTTAACAACAACTGCACCTGCAGCGATCACTGACCCTTCACCTATATGAATAGGTCCTAAAAGAGTTGCCCCTGCAAAAACAATGCATCCATCCCCTAATTTAGGGTGTCTATCGACTTTTTCAAACGTATTGGCCCCCAATGTCACACCATGATATAAAACACATCCATTGCCAATAACAGCCGTTTCCCCAATAACTGTACCCATTCCATGATCAATAAAAACACCTTGACCAATAGTTGCACCTGGATGAATATCAATACCCGTTTTTTTTCTTGTCTTATAACTTATAAATCTTGCTAAGTTCTTTCTACCTTTTAACCATAGTTTATGAGCTCTTCTATGTCTTCTAAGTGCAATAACTCCAGGATAAGTGAAATGAATCATAAAACAACAAGGTGCTGCCGGATCATATAATTTGGCAGTACGTACATCTTTTAACGTACACTCTATTTTTTTCATTGGTATAACTCCGTTGATAAATATCGTTCGCCAGTATCTGGGATAATGACAACAATTTTTTTACCTATATTTTCTTTTCTTTGGGCAATTACAGTTGCTGCATAAAGTGCAGCACCAGATGAAATGCCTGCAAGCACTCCTTCTGATTTTGCAAGAACTCTAGCTGTATGAAATGCATCTTCATCACTAACTGCAATCACTTCATCATAAACACTTGTATTTAATACACTTGGAACAAACCCTGGTCCAATACCTTGAATTTTACTAGAACCCGCATAACCTTTTGATAGCACAGGTGATCCAGCTGGCTCTACAGCAATGACTTTAATATCTTTAATATGTTGTTTTAAAACCTCGCCAGTACCTGTAATAGTCCCACCTGTTCCAATACCAGCAACAAGAAAATCTAAATCATTATCTATATCTTCTAGTATTTCAATTGCTGTTGTTTTTCGGTGTATTTCGGGATTTGCCAAATTTTCAAATTGCATTGGCATAATATAATTAGAATCTTCTGCTATCATTTGTTTAGCTTTTTCAATAGATCCTATCATACCTTTTGTTTTATCTGTTAAAACCAGTTTTGCCCCTAATGCTTTTACAATTTGTTTTCTTTCGTTAGAAACACTTTCCGGCATAACAAGTGTTAAATCATATTGTTTTACTGCACATATAAATGCAAGTCCAATACCAGTATTTCCACTGGTGGGCTCTACAAATTTAGTATTTTTGTGAACTAAACCTTTTTGTTCCATTGATTCAATTAATGCAAGTGCTAAACGATCTTTTATACTGCTCAAAGGATTAAAGTTTTCTAATTTTGCAATAATTTGAGCATGAGCTCCAACAAGTTTTTCATAATGATGAAGTCTAAGCAATGGGGTCTTACCTATCAATTCAATATAACTATTATAAATTTTAGACATATGTACACTCCTATTCTTTTTTATTATACTGCTTTATACTTTATATTTCTTCTGTTATGCTATATAATAACTATCAATAAAGGATGATGAAATAATGCAAATACAAAAATATGTTTTAGGCGATATAAAAAGTAACTGTTATATCGTATTTAATGAGACAAATGCTTTTGTTGTAGATCCTGGTTATGAAAATAATCATGTAGAGTCTTTTTTAAATGAACACAATTTAAAACTTGATTTTATTTATTTAACACATGGACATTTTGATCATGTCGGTGGTGTTAAACAATTAAAAGAACTTTATCACACAAAAGTTTATGCACCGAAAAAAGATTTATTTTGGTTAACAACTTTTGCTTTACAACACTTTTCATATGAAATACCAGTTGATCAATATTTTGAAGAGCCCTTTGAATTTAAATGGCAAGATTTAACTCTACGCTTTTTTGACACACCTGGTCATTCTGAGGGTGGAAGTGTTTTATGGATTAAAGAATTAAATGTGCTATTTTCTGGCGACACATTATTTTTCCAAACTATTGGTAGAACTGACATTCCCTATAGTAATTATGAAGACATAGTAAAAAGTGTTAAAAAATTATATCTTTTATTTCCGGATATAACTAAAGTTTATCCTGGACATGGAAGATCTACAAGTATCGGATATGAAAAAAATAATAATTTATTTATTAAAAATTAATTTAAAATAAATAGAGCTTATCCTAATTTAAGGATAAACTCTTTTTTTCTAATATAACACAAGTTTCAATTGAAATTGTATGATGAAACATTCTAATCGGATAAATATATTTAATTTCATAAAGATCACTTAACAATTTAACATCTCTTGCTAACGTTTTAACATCACAAGAAACATAAATAATTTGTTTAAAATTCATTTCAAGCACTTTATCAATTAAGGTTTTCATCAATCCTTGTCTTGGTGGATCAACAATTAAGACATCGCCTGGATAACGATCAATGACCAATTCCGCACGATCCTCAACAAGTTTAATATGATGCAAATCATATGTTTGAATGATTTGAAAAGCCATATCCATACTTTCTTTATTTGATTCAATCATTACGCAATTTTTTATTTGATCAATTAAAGAAAGACCAATCGTACCAATGCCACTATAAGCTTCTACAACATTGCTATCTTTAATAAGATGTGTTTTTATAGTTTCAAATACTTTTTTCATAACAGGAAAATTAATTTGAAAAAAGCTACGATCATTAATTGGTAATTCAAATTGATTTAATTTCTCCATAATTTGATTTTTACCATATAATACGATACTTTGTTGACCTAAAATATTTTTAGATTGATCTTTTAAATTTAAAGTAATACCAACAACTTCAGGTTCAGCTTTTAATCGTTTAATAAATAAGTCTAACCCTTTAATATCTTCTTTGGTTGCAACAAGTGTTATTAAGATTTGTTGTGCTTCATTTGTTCTAAAAATAATATGTGATATCACATTTTGTTCAATCGGTATATATAACCGATTAATTAAATTTAAAAATTTATTTGTCGTTTTATCCGATAAGATAAATTGTTGTGTTTCTGTTAATAAATAATTTTTTAAATAAAGTCCTAATTTGATAACAGGGCCATCAATAACATGAAAAACACTTTTATTTCGATAATTTGTAAATCTTGAATCTGTAATAGTTTCCTCTAAATCAACTTCTATTTGAGCAACTTTTAAAAAAGTTTCTTTTGTAATTTTTTCTTGCCATTTTATTTGTTCGTTGACTTCTAAATGGTAAAGTTCAATACTTCCTAATAAACTTGAATCATGAGCTCTTTTTTTACTTATAGTCAATAACTCTATTAAATTTGCTTCAGCAAAATTTTTATTTATTTTAGTAATCTCAACGATTGCTTTTTCGCCTATTAAAACACCCGGTGTAAAAATGACATAACCATCCATTTTACTTACACCTTGGCCTTTATAATCTAAATCAATCATATCAAGTGTTACTTGTCTACCAACAGTTAGCATCGTTATCATCCTCTTTATAATATTTTGCAAGTCCACCTAATGCTGTTTCTTTATAAGAGTTATTCATATCTAATCCTGTTTGATACATTGCTTCTACTACAGTATCAAATGAAATTTTTCTTGAATCACTTAAAAAGAATGCAAGTCTGCTTGCGTTCATAGCGCGTAGTGCTGCTACGGCATTTCTTTCAATACATGGGATTTGTACATATCCATTGACTGGATCACATGTAAGTCCTAAATGGTGTTCCATTGCTATTTCTGCGGCATATTCAATTTGATCAATATTTTGACCAAGTAAATATGCATGAGCTGCAGCAGCCATTGAACAAGCAGAACCAATTTCCGCTTGACATCCAGCAACTGCACCACTAATCGATGCATTGTGTTTAATGAGATTGCCAAAAATTCCAGCAACCGCCAAAGCTTCTATAACTTTTTTTTCATCTATAAAATCATGTTTTTCTAAAGTATATTGCAATACTGAAGGCAAGACGCCACATGCTCCACATGTTGGAGCAGTTACAATTAATCCACCTGCTGCATTTTCTTCGCTTACCGCAAAAGCATAACTACTGACAATTCTATTTTCAGTAATTTCAGGCATTTCATGCATCGCAATATAATGATATAATTCATGAGATTTACGTTTTAACTTTAAGGGTCCCGGTAAAATCCCGGTTGCATTAATACCTCTTTGTATCGCGCTTTTCATTGCATCCCATATATGACTTAAATCATCTACAATGCCATCACCTTCAACTAATTTTACATAATCAAATAATGAAATATTTTGAGATTTACAATACTTTTTAATTTGTTTAAACGTTTGTTCTTTATAAACATCTTTTTCTTCTAAAGCTTCGCCTTCAAATAGTATACGTCCTCCACCAATACTCGTAACTTCATAAGTTTTTATGAATATGTCATCTTCATATATTTTAATTGTTAGATGATTGGGGTGTTTTTGAACATCGATTTGATTAAAAAAAGTAGTCTTTGCGCCATCTAAAGTTGCCATGATTGCTTCTTCAGTTAAATGCCCTTTACCAGTTAAAGCAAGCGAATTATATAATGTAATATCATATCGATTTGCTTTTGGATTTTTTTCTTTAATTTTTAATACGGCTTTAGCCGGCCCCATGGTATGAGAACTTGAAGGTCCATAGCCAATTTGATATAAAGAACGCAATGAATACATGTTTTTCCTCGATTAACTAAATTTACGTTTTAAATAATCAACGTAGTATTGTGGATTGAAATTTTCTTTTGTTGCTATGCCCATTAATTCTTTAGGCGTTTTAGATTGTGCATATTGATGAATATGTTCACATAACCAAGCATTAATTTTAGCTTGATCATTGTTTTCAATCGCATTTTCAACATTAAAATCTTTATTCATTGCAACATAAATTTGTGCTGCATATGCTGACCCTAACGCATATGTTGGGAAATATCCAATTGAACCATGTGCCCAATGAATATCTTGTAAAATACCTTCACCATCATTTTTAGGCTTTATACCTACATATTTGCCATATAAACTATTCCATTTTTTAGGCAAATCTTCAATTTTAATTTTCCCATTAATCATTAATTTTTCTAATTCATAACGGACAAGCACATGAAGTGAATAAGTAAGTTCATCAGCTTCAACTCTTATTAAAGATTTCTTTGCTTGATTGATATATCGATAAAAATCAAGTAATGTCGTATCTTTTAACTGATGAGGAAATAGCTCAACAAGTTTTGAATAATGTACTTGCCAAAAAGCAAATGATCGACCAATCATATTTTCAAACATGCGTGATTGTGATTCATGAATCCCTAAACTTGTACCACCATGTAAAAATGTATCATCATATTTTGAATCATTTTGTAATTCATAAATTGCATGACCCATTTCATGAATGGTTGAAAAAATACTTGATACCAAATTATTTTCATAATAATGAGTTGTAATTCTTGTATCTTTAGAACTTACACCCGATGTAAATGGATGTGCACTTTCTTTTAACACAGCACGTTCTTGATCATAATGAAATACATCCATTAAATATTTGGAAAATTCTTCTTGTTTTGCTGCAGGAAAAACACCTTTAGTTAATTTGCGACTAAATTTTTGTTTTTGTTTTGTGACTTCTTGTGCAAAAGGCACCAATTGTTCTTTAATGATATCAAAAAAAGCATCATATTCTTTTACACCAAAATCATCTTCATACATATCTAATAAAACATCATAACCTTTAAGTTCATCTGTTTCTAGATATTTAACAAGTTTACGATTAAAATCAATAATTTTTTTTAATGTAGGGGCAAACAAATTAAAATCATTTTTTTGTTTTGCTTCATGCCAAATAGCTGGTGCTTGTTGAATAAGCAATCCATAAGCTAAATATTCATCTTTAGGCACTTTTTTTACAATTCTTAAATTTTTATAAGCTTTTTTAATTTCAACTTGAAAATCTTTATCTTCTATTTGATCTAAGTTTTGAAATAATTTTTCAATAGCTTCGACATATTTTAAATCAGATTCTGCTTGATATGCTTCTTCAAATAAAACTGAAAATTGTTTTTCACTATAACTTGATGCTTGCTTAGGTGCCTCAGTTTCTGCATCCCAGCTATATAACCATAAAAAATATTCATGCTTTAATTTTTTTTCTTGTTTCTTTAAATATTTCAATATATGCGTTCATAAAAAACCTCGCTTTCTTCTTTCATATTATACCATTAAAATTATGTAAAAAAGTCTTTAAAAAAGCACTATACGTGCTTAATTAATTGTTTTTTACACTAAAATGTACTGTTCCTACAATTTCATCTTCTTCGACTTTAATGACATTGTGTGGATTTTGTGGAATATCTTTTGCTTTATATGTTGCATAAAAACAACCTATTTGTTCAACATCATTCGATAATTTAAGATCTAAATAAACCATTTCATCACGAATAACTCTATCAATTTGAATAATTGATTCATCATTAACATCTTTTAATAATACATTTTTTACAATTAATTCTTGGTTATCCTCATCAATTTTAAATAATACTTTCAAATCATCTTCAACTAAAAATCCATGAATTCTTTTAGGCTTATTTGTCCAATTTGTTGTGCCAATAATTTCATAAACATAACTTGCCTTTTCATAAACTTCATTAAATTCACCATGTTTTTGCAAACTTTTAACTTCTTTTTTTACTTTTTCATCTAGATTTTTTGTTGATTTTTCTACCCAATTTTTAAATTCATCAAGTTTTTTTTTCATTATTTCACCTCTCTAAATTTCTTTTAATAAATCGACTTCAATATGATCAAGACCGATACATACAACACCAATAACCCCTGAACCAATATGTGCACCAACTGTAGATACAATTGAAGATATTATAATTTTTTCATTTTTAGCAAAACTTTCTTCCATTTGATCTTTAACTTTATTTGCTAATTCAAATCGATTTGTATGAAGTACGATAAACATTTTATCTTGATATTTTTTACTATGCTCTTCAACAATATCTAATATTCTATTAATAGCTTTTTTTTGAGTTCTAATCTTTTCAAAAGGAAC
>JBAYAP010000008.1:0-17994 GCA_041669715.1 Acholeplasmataceae bacterium | reverse complement strand
GCATTATCTATTTTGTACCAATATTTTTGTTTTTTCACATGAATTCATCCTTTTTTAATACGTATTCCCCTATTCATATTATACACATGTTTTTACAAAATCGTTTGAATTTTAATGATATGTTAAAAAATGCTATAATAGTTACAAATAAAATAAATATATGATAGATGCTTTGGATTTGAGGTACTTATGAAAATAGTAAATTGGAATGTTAATGGTTTACGTGCTGCAATGCAAAAAGGATTTGAAGATTTTTTTAAATCTATAGATGCTGATATTTTTGCAATTCAAGAAACTAAGATGCAACAATCACAAAAATCATGGCAGTTTGAAGGTTATGAAGAATACTGGAATGATGCTGATAAAAAAGGTTATTCTGGAACATTAGTTTATACTAAAATTAAACCACTGAATGTGATTTATGGTATTGATGGTCATGGTTATAATGATGAAGGTAGAGTTATTACTCTAGAATTTAAAGATTTTTATTTTGTTACATGTTATGTTCCAAATAGTAAAAGAGAATTATTAAGGCTTGAAGAACGTATGGATTTTGAAGATCAAATGAGAGCATATTTAGTTTCACTAGATCAAAAAAAACCTGTTATTTACACAGGCGATTTAAATGTGGCACATCAACCTATTGACTTGAAATACCCAAAAAGCAATACGAGAAATCCTGGATTTACAGATGAAGAAAGAAACAAGTTTTCATTGTTGTTGGAAAATGGTTTTGTTGATACGTTTAGAATGTTATATCCAAACAGAGTTAAATATAGTTGGTGGAGTTATATGTTTCATTCAAGAGAAAAAAATATTGGATGGCGAATTGATTATTTTGTTGTTAGTAAAAGATTTTCACAATATATTAAAGATAGTTTTATTCATGATGAAATATATGGTAGTGATCATTGTCCTATAAGTATAGATTTATTTTTAGAAAATTAAATATTATTTACATTAAGGGTTAACTTGCATAAGTTAATCCTATTTTTATAAGTATGAATATAAAAGTAGTTTTAGTATAAACTTTAAAAAAATACACCCTATAGAATAGAGTGTATAAGTTTTTTCCATTTATTAAAGTGTTATTATTTAATAATTAAACTATGTCCAGTCATTTCTTTTGGTTGATCAACACCTAAAATATCTAGAAGCGTTGGAGCAATATCACATAATGCACCAGTACCAACTTTAACACTTTGATCTGTAATAATGACAGGCACTAAATTTGTAGTATGTGCTGTATGGGGGTTACCATCTTCATTTACCATTTTTTCAGCATTACCGTGGTCAGCAATAACGATTGCAACACCACCTATGGATTCAATAGCTTCAACAACTGCTTTTGTACAAGTATCAACAGTTTCAACGGCAATTTTAGTTGCTTGAATTGAACCAGTATGTCCAACCATATCAGGATTTGCAAAATTTAAAATCATTGTATCAAATTTACCAGATTTAATAGCTTCAACGGCTTTATCTCTAATTTCAAATGCACTCATTTCTGGTTGTAGGTCATAAGTTGGAACTTTTGGTGATTGAACTAAAATTCTTGTTGCACCTTTGAATTCTCTTTCTTGTCCACCATCAAAGAAGAAAGTAACATGTGCATATTTTTCAGTTTCTGCAATTCTAAGTTGAGTAAGTCCGGCATTGGCAATTACTTCACCATAAATATTGTCTAAAGTTTGTAATGCAAATGCGATGGGTCCTTTAACAGTTGCGTTATAATGCATCATAGATACAAAGAAAATATTTTTTACAGCATGTGATGGGTCAAAGGTTGCTTTACCTTCTGTGACATATGATTTAGGGCCGTCGATTGGATTAGAAAATGCAGTTGCAATTCTAATGGCTCTATCAGGTCTGAAATTAGCAAAAATAATAGCATCATTATCTTTAATTAATCCTTCATCGTTAACGACAAAAGGTATAATAAACTCATCAGATATGTTTTCATCATATGATGCTTGGATACCTATTTCAGCGGAATCAAAATGTTTTCCATTACCTAATGTCATGTTATCATAAGCTTTTTGCAAACGATCCCAATTGTTATCTCGATCCATAGCATAATATCTACCACTAACGGTTGCAACTTTCATGCCAGCATTTATAAGATCATTTAAATAGGCTTTTCCACCCATTTGAGGTGTATCTCTACCATCCATAAATGCATGTAACCAAGGTGTTATACCTTGTGAAACTGCTAAGTTGTGTAATGCTTTAATGTGTGTTGGGTATGCATGAACACCGCCGTCAGAAACCAAACCGAAAATATGTAGTTTTGAATGATGTTCTTTTGTGTAGTTAATAGCTTCTAAAAATGCTTCATTTTTGAAAAAAGAACCATCTTTAATTGCAACATTGATACGTGTTAATGATTGATATACAACACGTCCTGCACCTAAATTCAAATGTCCAACTTCACTATTACCCATTTGACCATCAGGAAGACCAACATATTCACCACTTGCTTGTAATGTATTGTTTGGATATTTTTTAAAAGCTTCATCTAGGAAAGGCTTATGTGCAAGTGTTACTGCATTTGAATCACTTGCAGGTGCTAAACCATAACCATCCATAATGATAAGTCCCGCGAATCTTTTTTTTGTCATTTTATGTACTCCTTATCGTAATTTACATATCTATTATACTGTAAAAAAATATGAGAACAATTCAATTAATATAAAAAAACGTTTTCAAATTCATGAAAAGATTGATATTTTTTTTAATTGTGCTAAAATATAGGTGTAATTTTATAACAAAAATACTTCGGGGCAACGTGAAATTCGTGACCGGCGGTGATAGTCCGCGAGCCTTAGGGCAGGAACTTGTGCAATTCAAGTACCGACAGTAAAGTCTGGATGCGAGAAGTGAAGAGGTCTTTTGACGTTCTTTTGTCGCCGAAGTAATTTGGCGATTTTTTTATACTTAGGAGGTCAAATCAGTATGTCAAATTACTTACGTTTGAAAAAATTACTTTATATTGTTGCATTTGCTGCAATTTCAATTGTATTAAGTCTTATTGAAATTCCATGGGGTGCATATTTAAAGCTTGATTTTAGTGAAGTTGCTATATTATTAGCATTATTAGTGTTAGGACCAAAAGAAACAACCGTTGTTGTTTTATTAAGATCATTGGTCAGAAGATTGTATAAAGGATTTGATTTATACTTCATTTTAGGGGAACTATTAGCGATTTTAGCATCATTTTCGATGATTTTAGCATATTACCTCATAAGAAAATTATTGCATAAAAAGAATAAACCATTTTTATATGAAGTTCCAGTTAATGGTACGAATGTCGATAAAAAGGAATGGGTTGTTACAATTTCATCAATTACAGTGATTTTAACAGTGATATTACTTGCAGCTAATTTCTTTATTGCAACACCTATGTATTGGAGCGGATTTACAAGTCTAACGGTTTTTAGTTTTGTTCCAGCAACAGGTATGACTTATTGGACATTTTTTATTGAATGTCTTGTCTTATATCTTCCTTTTAATTTAGTTAAAGGTATATCGGTATCAGTTGTTTATTTACTTATTAAGCCTAGAATTAAGTATTTAAATTTATAAAATATGTATTATTATATTATTTTATAAATTATAAAAATAATTATCAAAAATCTTATGAAACAGATTTTTTAAGAATATAAAGCATTTTTATGATTGTCTTTGTTAAAACAAGCGTTAAGTAAACGTTTTTATCATTGATATTACTTTAATTTTTTCTATCATTCATGTATAATGAGTATGGAAAATGAATCGGCAAAATAAACTAAATAAAAGGAGTGAAAATATGCCATATATTAGCGATGTCTATGCACGTGAGGTTTTAGATTCACGTGGTAACCCTACTGTTGAAGTAGAAGTAGTAACAGATTCTGGCTTTTTCGGCCGTGCTATTGTGCCATCAGGAGCATCTACAGGTGAACATGAAGCTGTAGAATTAAGAGATGGTGACAAATCACGTTACTTAGGAAAAGGTGTTTTAAACGCAGTGAAAAATGTAAATGAAATCATTGCACCTGAATTAATAGGATTTGATTGTAGAGATCAAGTTGCAATTGATCAAATGATGATTGAACTTGATGGTACACTAAACAAAGGCAAATTAGGCGCAAATGCAATTTTAGGCGTTTCAATCGCCGTTGCTAAAGCTGCTGCAGATTTTTTAGGTGTTGAATTATACCAATATCTTGGTGGATTTAATGCAAAACAATTACCAGTACCTATGATGAATATTGTAAACGGTGGTGCGCATTCAGATGCACCAATCGATTTTCAAGAATTCATGATTTATCCAGTAGGTGCAGCAAACTTTAGAGAAGCAATTCGTTGGGGTGCTGAAGTATTCCATAATTTAAAAGCAATTCTTAAAAGTAAAGGTTTAGTTACATCTGTTGGTGATGAAGGTGGATTTGCTCCAAATTTATCATCAAATGAAGATACAATTGAAAACATTTTAGCTGCAATTGTAAAAGCTGGATATAAACCAGGAAAAGATATTTATATTGGATTTGATGTTGCTGCATCAGAATTTTACGATAAAGCAAAGAAAAAATATGTTTTTAAAAAATCTACTAAAGAAGAATTTACAAGTGCTGAATTAATTGAATACTATGCTAAGTTAGTTGAAAAATATCCAATTATCTCTATTGAAGATGGTATGGATGAAAATGACTGGGATGGATGGAAATTATTAACTGATAAATTAGGATCTAAGATCCAATTAGTCGGCGATGATTTATTCGTTACAAACACTGAATATATTCAAAAAGGTATTAATATGGGTGTTGCAAACTCCGTATTAATAAAAGTTAATCAAATTGGAACTTTAACAGAAACTTTTGATGCAATTGAAATGACTAAACGTGCAGGTTATACAGCTGTAGTTTCACACAGAAGTGGTGAAACTGAAGATACAACAATTGCCGATATTGCAGTTGCTACAAATGCAGGTCAAATCAAAACAGGTTCAGCTTCAAGAACTGACCGTATTGCTAAATATAATCAATTACTTAGAATTGAAGATCAATTAGGGCCAACTGCTCAATTTTTAGGTTTAAAATCTTTTTATAATTTAAAAAAATAAAGTATAGATAACACTTTTTTATAAAGTGTTATTTCTTTTAGATGATTTTGAGTATTTAGTAGGCGTATAATATAACTATAAGTTCATAAGAAAGAAGTGAGGATATGAATCAAAAACAATTGTTAAGAATGAAAGATGGGTTAGGATTTATTGCAGCTTTAGATCAAAGCGGTGGAAGTACACCAAAAACATTAAAAGCTTATGGTGTGCCAGATGGATCATTTAATAATGATGATGAAATGTATGCATTAATTCATCAAATGCGCACAAGAGTGATTAAAAGTGAAGCTTTTACACATGAAAAAATACTTGGCGCTATTCTATTTGAAAATACGATGGATCGTAAAATAGATGATCTTTATACAGCTGATTATTTATGGGACAAAAAACAAGTTATTCCATTTCTAAAAATTGATAAAGGGTTAGCTGATATTGATAAAGGCGTTCAAGTGATGAAACCAATTCCAGGATTAGATTCATTATTAGATCGTGCAATTAAAAAACATGTATTTGGTACTAAAATGCGTTCAGTAATTAAAGAAGCAAATCCAGAAGGTATTAAAAATATTGTTGATCAACAATTTGAAATTGGATTACAAATAGCTAAAAAAGGTTTAGTACCTATTATCGAACCAGAAGTTGATATTTTTAGTAAAGATAAAGAAAAATCAGAAGATATTTTAAAAGTAGAAATACTTAAACAATTAAATAATCTTCCAAAAGATATTAAAGTAATGTTAAAATTATCAATCCCAACAAAACCAAACTTTTATAAAGAATGTATTGAACATCCAAATGTATTAAGAGTGGTTGCATTGTCTGGTGGTTATGAAAGAGATGTAGCAAATCGACTTTTAGCATTAAATGATGATATGATTGCAAGTTTTTCAAGAGCATTACTACAAGATTTAAGATATCAACAAACAAATGCTGAATTTAATCAAAGTTTAAAAGACGCAATTGATTCAATTTATAACGCATCTGTTAAATAATTTATTTTAAAGAGACAATTTTTTGTCTCTTTTTTTTATTTAATTATTCATTTAAATATGCTTATTATGATGGTTTGATCCTAAGAAATTAAATAAATAAACAATAAATGTTGAAATATTTTGCCTAATGCTTATATATTTTTTTATTTTATGGTTTATAAATTTTGAAGTTAATCATGTATAATATATCTAAACAAGAATATAAAAATATAGAGTGTGGCTTATGAAGAGAAAATATATAATTGATATTTTATTAGTTTTATTATTAGTTTTTAACATCACAACTGCATATGCTTATTGGGCAAATAATATTCTAGGGGATTCATCAATAAATACCGCTACGATTTCAATTGGTAATTGGAGTGATGACGAAGTAATTAATGACGAAGACACTTTGATTGAGTTTTTATCTGGTGAAATGGACCCTGATGCTGATATTGTTTTAACTAGTGATATTGATCTATCAGAAAATGAAAACAATACATTTGAGCCCATTGAAAACTTTACAGGTACTTTAGATGGTGGAGGCAATACCATCACGGGATTTGAAATTATTGATGAAGGCTCAAATTTTACAGGACTTATTACAAATAATACTGGAACAATTTCAAATTTAGTTGTTGAAGACATAACGGTAACTCAAACCGATAATTCAAGTTCTTCAAATTCAACAGAAACCGCATATATTGGTGTGCTTATTGGAGAAAATAATGGAACAGTAGAAAATGTTCAAGTCAATAGCTCAACTATCACAGCCACAAATAATTCGTCTTCTCAATTTTTTAGTGGTTCTACACTTAACTTATATGCTGGCGGTATTGTAGGTTTTAATGGTGCTAATGGTGTTATTAGTAATTCATATAGTAAAGCTAATATTCAAATGACTACAACACTCTCATCAGTATTTGTATCCACAACAACTGCAAATTTATATGCAGGAGGGCTTGTTGGTTATAATGAAGGTGTAGTTTCATATGGTTATGCAACAGGATCTATAACAAATACTGTGACAACATCCTCATCTTGGGGTGGTGGATTTAGTCTTAATACATATGCAGGGGGAGTTGTAGGATTTAATAATACGACAGGAAACGTTCACCATGTGTTTGCTACAGGAAATCTTACGATTTCGGCATCGACTGGGACAAAATATATTGGTTATGTTGTAGCGCGTAATACAGGCACAACAAGCAGTCTATATCGATTAAATTCACAAACATATAGTCCAACAAATGCTACATTGTATAATAATGCAACTTCGACAACAGTTACAAATTTACAAGCACAAACTTATCTAACAAATAATCTTGGATTTGATTTTGTTAATGTATGGTTGGCACAAACAGGCAATTATCCGATTTTACAAACATAATAATAAATATGAGTACTTGTATATTGCAAGTACTTTTTTTATCTTTTATTTAGAAAAATCATCAAGTATTTACATATTCATTTATGGTATAATTATATTGAGGTATAATTGATGAAAAATATATATTTATTGTTCTATGAACAACAAACAAGAAAATTACATAAAGATATCATTGGGGAGATAGAATTAGAACAATATCCATACCTGATGTTTGAGGATTCATATTTTATTTTGAAACCTAATATTCTTATAGGTCGACTTGATCGAAAAGCTAATTTTGGCTTTTTACGTCAGGAACTTGAAGATGTTTATATTGAAAAAGATAATTTAGGCGATGCAATGCATGATGATATTGTTTTAGTTGATGAAAAACCAACAGCTAAAATTGTTTATATTGTTCAACGCGCTTTAAAAGTATTGGTTGCAACAATTAAGAAAAACAAGAATGGATTTAAGTTTTTTACTGATGTTTATTTAGGCAAAAACTTAGTTGTTGAACCCTATGAACACTTAGTAACAGGTCACGTGGTTTCATTAGAAGTTTTACAAATTGATAAAGATTGTATATATGCTAAAGTTGATCATATTATTGGTCATGCAAATGATCCAGATATTGAAACATTAAAAATTGTAAGTGGTTATAATTGGCCAACAACATTTAGTCAAGAACTACTAAATTCTATTGATGATATTCATATAGATATGGTACAAGAAAAAAAAGAACGTTTAGATTTAACAAAAGAATTAATTATTACTATAGACGGTTTAGATGCAAAAGACCTAGATGATGCAATTAGTTTAAAATTTGAAGATGGTGTCTATAAATTGGGTGTTCATATTGCAGATGTTAGTTATTTTGTTAAAAAGGGAAGTTTATTAGATGATATTGCTTATCAAAGATCAACGTCTGTTTATTTAGCTGATCGCGTGATTCCTATGTTACCGCATGTTTTATCAAATGACTGGTGTTCACTTAATGCAAATGAAGAAAAATTAACACTATCTTGTATGATGACATTAGATTTAAATGGTAAAGTTATTGATCATGAAATAAAAAAATCTATTATTGTAAGTAAACGAAGAATGGATTATAAAGAAGTAAACCAATTTTTAAAAGAAGATAAATCATTAGATAATCAAGAAATTGAAAAAATGCTATTAACTATGAATGAATTATCATTAATTTTAAAAAAGATGAGAAGATTACGTGGAGAAATAGAGTTTGAATCAAATGAACTTGGGTTTAAAGTTGATAAAAACGGTAAAGTTTTAGATGTATATCAAAGATCTACAGATGATGCGGAAGAACTAATTGAATCATTTATGCTAGTTGCAAATGAAACTGTTGCTGAACATATGTATCATTTGAATTTACCATCTATTTATCGGATCCATGAAAAACCAGATCCTGTTAAATTAAAAGCAGCATTAGATACAGTTTCAAAAATGGGTTATAAATATAATCATAAACATATTGGTGACCCTCAAGTGCTTCAACAAATCACTAAACTAACAAGCAATACACCGTTAGGTCCTATTGTTCATATGGTTTTATTAAGAGCAATGCAAAAAGCTAAATATTCACATACATTAGATATCCATTATGGTTTAGGGGCAAAATATTATACACATTTTACTTCACCAATTCGTCGATATCCAGATTTAATGTTACATAGACTCATTCACGTCTTACTTTTACACGAATCAAAAGATTTCAATAAAGATGTGGCTTTTTATGATTATATGATGGATGATGTTGCAAAACATACATCGGCTCAAGAAAGAAAAGCTATTCAACTTGAACGAGATGTTGCTAAACTTAAGAGTTGTGAATTCATGCAAAACAAGATTGGTGATAACTTCCCAGCAACTATAACACAAATGATGCCTTCAGGTATGTTTGTTTCTCTTCAAAATGGTATAGAAGGATTTGTACCTTTAAGACTTTTAGATGATTTCTATCAATATGATGAAAATTTTTTAATGTTTGTGGGACGCCGTGGCGGAAAATATAAACTCGGTGATCAAATTAAAGTTGAACTGATATCTGTTGATTTAATCGAAAGAAAAATGGATTTTGATATTGTTATTAAAAAAAAGAAGGGTAAACATGAAAATTATCACTCAAAATAAAAAAGCATATCATGATTATTTTATTGAAGAAACTTTTGAGGCTGGTATTAAGCTAAAAGGCAGTGAAATTAAATCAATACGCTTAGGAAAAGTGAATCTTAATGATAGCCATGTAACATTTAATAATGGTGAAGCATATGTTTTAAATATGCATATCTCGAAATATGATTTTTCTAATATTTTTAATCATGAAGAAACAAGAACAAGAAAACTGTTACTTCACAAAAGTGAAATTATTAAATTATTTAATAAAACTAAATTACAAGGTTTAACGGTTATTCCGTTAAAAGTATATTTAAAAGACGGATTATGTAAGTTACAAATTGGACTTGCAAAAGGGAAAAAAGACTATGATAAACGTCATGTTCTTAAAGAAAAAGACATGAAAAAACGTATTGAAAAGCAAATGAAAGATCGGTGAATTAATGAATCATAAAATTGGGCTAGCACTTGGCGGTGGCGGTGCAAGAGGTAGTTTCCAATTAGGTGTTGTTAAAGCATTGAGAGATTTAGGGGTATTAGAACAAATCCTATATGTTTCAGGTACATCTATTGGCGCCATTAATACGTTAATGATTATGAATGGATTAAGCGATAAACGAATGCTAGAAATTTGGAATAAAATTGATAATTCAGGTATTTATGGGGATGGACCTGATCGTTTTAAAGAAGACAAGCAAGGCATATTTTCTTTGCAAGATTTATATGATCTTGTAAAAAAAGAACTTTCTATTTCAGAAATAAAAGAAAGCAAAATTCATGGATTTGCAACTACAACTAAAATTCCTAAAGAATCATTAATAGACCAAGTGATATTTTCAAGAATGGAAAAAAAGGTTTTTTATTTAAATGATATGAAAGACCCAACACAAGGGGCACTTGCAAGTGCATCTATGCCGATTTTATTTGGGCCATCAAATATTAAGGATGATTATTATATTGATGGTGGTGTAAAAGATAACTGTCCAGTGCAACCCTTAATTGAACAGGGTTGTGATATTGTTATTGCAGTACCAGTACATTATGGACTACGTCCTAAAAAATATAGAGATTCAAATATTTTATTAATTGGTATTGAACCACATTATTTATTTAATCCTTTTATGACTGATGTTGTTAACTTTGATCCAAAAGAAATTCCACATCGTATTGAATATGGTGTTATGTTAACAGAATTTGTATTTAATAAACTTCAAGAACAAAACCTATTTGATAAAAAAAATAGCACTTGGTATAAACCAAAAGATTATAGATATATAAGAATTTCTAGAGATGAAGAAATAAAATTAAAATTTCTAGGAAAGGATAATTAATATGGATGCAAGTATTATTAGATTTTTAAGGGACATTAGTAATCCAGTTACTGATTGGATATTTTATATTATTACACAAGCCGGTGGCGAAATATTTTTTATTATTGTTGGAGCAATCATTTATTGGGCAATTAATAAAAAATATGCCTTTAAATTTGTGATGACTTATTTGATTATATCTGGAGTAATGATTGGAATAAAATCAATCGTTAAACGTCCTAGACCTTATACAATAGATGATATCACACCACCATTTGAGTATTATACAGATGGATATTCTTTTCCTAGTGGACATGCTACAAGCGCTGGGGTATTAGGTTATGTTGCCATTGACGGGGCTAAAAAGCTACATAAAAAATGGCTTTCTTATGTTGGTATAGCAATCATGATTCTTATACCAATATCACGTATGGTTTTAGCTCAACATTATTTAACTGATGTTTTAGCCGGATTGTTTTTAAGTTTCGGGCTTTCATATTTGTTATTTAAATGGATAGATAAAATAGAAAATAAAGAAGAAATATTAATTTTAATTATTGCACCAATTATAACAATTATTATGTTTATTGTTCAAACTGAAGATTTATATAAAGCAACTGGTGCTTTTTTAGGGTTTGCAATAGGTTATTTAATGGAAAAATACTATGTAAAATATGATGTTAAAAATAAAATTAGTATTCAATTTCTAAAAATATTATTAGGATTTGCTATTGTTCTTCTTATTAAAGAAGGATTGAAATTGATTTTACCAGATGAATCTATATTTCAATTTCTAAGATATTTATTAGTAGGAGGATGGGTTGCTGTTGGTGCACCTTTAACATTTAAATATGTCTTTAAACATAAACAAGAAAAAATTTAGCGAACTTACAAGTCAAGAAATTTATGGTATTTTAAATTTACGTTTAGAAGTGTTTTTAGTTGAACAAAAAATATTTTATGTTGATACTGATTATATTGATCAATTATGTATTCATTATTTTACGCAAGAGAATGAAAAAATTACAAGTTATTTAAGATTGATTCCTCAAGGTGTTAAATGTAGTGAATATAGCATAGGTAGAGTTGTTACAGATGAAAAATATCGCAAACAAGGGTTATCAAGTTTACTAATTAAAGAAGCTTTAAAAGATGTCAAAGGTCATGCAGTAAGACTGCACGGTCAAGCATATCTTCAACAATTTTATGAAAATTTAGGTTTCAAAACGGTAAGTGAGCCATTTATTGAAGAAGAGATTTATCATTATGATATGTTAAATATAAATAAATGATCATCATATCTTGTGTTAAACTATAAAAAATGATAATATATAATCGCAATGATGAAAGACCAGTAATAAAGAATTTCAGTTAAAGAGACTTCGTGTTTGGTGAAAACGAAGATGAAACTTTATGAAGCTACTTTTGGAGCATAAAGTATGTCGGCTATAACGACTTTTGAGGGCTAGTATTTTACTAGAACTAAGGTGGTACCGCGATCATTCGTCCTTAGATATATCTAAGGGCGTTTTTTTATATTAAAGGAGACTTGCTATGAAATATATGAGTGCACAACAAATCAGAGAAACATGGTTAAAATTTTTTGAATCAAAAGGGCATAAAATTGAAGCATCAGCTTCACTTATTCCACAAAACGATCCAACATTATTATGGATTAATGCAGGAGTGGCACCACTTAAGAAATATTTTGATGGTAGCGAAAAGCCAGAAAGCCCAAGATTAACCAATGTTCAAAAATGTATTAGAACTAATGATATTGAAAATGTCGGTAAAACTGCTAGACATCATACTTTTTTTGAGATGCTTGGTAATTTTTCGATTGGTGATTATTTTAAAGAAGAAGCAATTAAATGGGGTTTTGAATTATTAACAGATGAAAAGTGGTTTGGTTTTCCAAAAGATAAATTATATATGACTTATTATATGGATGATTTAGATGCTAAAGATTATTGGATTAAAGCAGGGATTGAGCCTTCGCATTTAATTCCACTAGAAGGAAATTTTTGGGAAATAGGTTCAGGCCCTTGCGGCCCAGATACTGAAATTTTCTTTGATCGTGGCATCACTTATGATAAACGAGGAAAAGAACTTATAGAACAAGATATTGATAACGAAAGATTTATTGAAATATGGAATATTGTTTTTTCTCAATTTAATGCAAAAGATGGATTAGAAAGAGCAAATTATCCAGAACTTCCAAATAAAAATATTGATACTGGTGCTGGTCTTGAAAGATTTGCATGTGTTCTTCAAGGTGCACAAACAAACTTTGAGACAGATTTATTTTATCCTATTATAAAACATGTTGAAACGATTACAGGTGTAAAATATACAGGTCAAATGTCATTTAAAGTGATTGCTGATCATGTGAAAGCATTGGTATTTTCTATTTCAGATGGTGCGATGCTATCCAATGAAGGTAGAGGTTATGTATTAAGAAGACTTTTAAGACGTGCAGTTAAATATGGACGTTTCTTAGGCATGAATCAACCGTTTTTATATAAATTAGTTGATGATGTTGTTGACGTTATGGGTGCGTTTTATCCGAATCTTGAAGATACAAAAGATATTGTTAAAAAAATTATACTAAAAGAAGAAGAGAAATTTTTAGAAACGATTTCTGAAGGCGAAAAGCAGTTAATAGATGCTATTGAACAAGAAGGATCAGTCATTTCTGGTAAAACTGCATTTAAACTATATGGTACTTATGGTTTTCCTATAGAACTTACATTGGAGTATGCTGAAGAAAATAATGTTACAGTTGATGTTGATGCCTTTAAATTAGCACTTATGGAACAAAAACAAAGATCTAGAAATGCTAGACAAAATAAAGGCAGTATGAAAACACAGGATGAAGCATATCTTAATTTTACTGAAAAATCAACATTTATCGGTTATGACACATTGCAAGCTGAAACAAAAGTGATTAAGGTATTTGATCAAGGTATTGTTTTAGAAGAAACACCATTTTATGCAACATCTGGTGGACAAACTTGTGATCAAGGAACCATTAATGGACTAAAAGTTACTAATGTATTTAAATTACCTAATGGACAGTTTTTACATCAAGTTGAAGGTGGTTTTGAAGAAGGCGATGATGTACTTGCTATTGTGGATGCAAAAGCAAGATTAGATGTTATAAGAAATCATAGTGCAGCTCATTTATTTCATCAAGCAATTAAAGATGTATTAGGTAAACATGCCAATCAGCAAGGGCAACTTGTTTCATCTAAAAGTTGGCGATTTGATTTTAATCATTTTGAAACGGAAAGTGATGATAAAATTATTGAAATTGAAAATTTGGTAAAACATTATATTTTAGAAAAACCTTTAGATGTTATGATTAAAGAAATGCCAATCGATGAAGCAAAACAAATTGGAGCAATGGCTTTATTTGGCGAAAAATATGGAAATATTGTACGTGTTGTTAATATGGGATGGAGTATTGAACTATGCGGAGGGACCCATGTTAAAAATACAAAAGAAATTGTTGATTTTGCTATTTGTCAATATGAATCTATAGGTTCTGGTATATACCGTATGGAAGGTATTACAGGTCCTAATTTAAATCAAAAAATGAAATCATTTTTAGAATCATATCAACTTGAAATCAATACTTTATTTGATAAATCAAGCCGGTTAGACAGTAAATTTATATTACCAAAACAACCTATTGTTATTGGAAGTTATCAAGATATAATTAATTATCGAAATTATATTGATGATTTAAAATTACAAATTAAAGAACATGAAAAAGAATTAGAATTATCTAAACAAAAAGATGTTTTAAAAAACGTTGATCAACTTATAAATCCAAACTTGAAGAATCAAGTTGTTATCACAAATGATTTAGATAATAAAGTATTAAAACAATTAATTGATGTGATATTTGATAAATCAAAAGCAGATACAATATTTTTAATTAACATCTTCCAAGATAAGGCAAGTTTTTTATGTAAGAGTTCAATTGATCAAGCAAGTAATTTAGTGAAACTTGCAGCTTTTTTATCTGATGGTTCTGGTGGTGGCAGACCACAAATGGCTCAAGGTGGTACACAACATCTAGATAAAATTGATGAGATTGTGAAGGTGATCACATCAAAATTATGAAAACATATTTAGGAATTGATTTAGGTAGTAAAACTATCGGTTTAGCAATTTCATTATCAGGTATTATTGCACAAAGCTATGATACATTATATTTTAAAGATGATTTATATGAAGAAGCAGTTGAAAAAATTGTAAATGTGGTAAAATTAGAAAGTATTGATGTGATTGTCTTGGGATACCCCAAACATATGAATAATGATGTTGGTATTAGAGGCAAGATAAGCGAACAGGTAAAAACACTTATTTTAGAAAAAATTGATGTTGAAATCATCTTATGGGATGAACGCTTATCAACTAAATCAGCACTTGATGCAATGATTGCTGGTAATCAATCAAGAAAAAAACAAAAACAAAAAAAAGATGAAATGGCTGCAGTAGTCATTTTACAAAATTATTTAAATTATAAAGGAGTTTAACATGTTTGAAGATGATAATAAATTAACCTTAGTTGGTGAAGACGGTACTGAGACTGTTTGCGACATTCTTTTCACTCACGAGCACAATGGAAAGAAATATGTAGTATTTGAAATAATAGAAAACGAAGAAGTGACAGCAGCAATTTATACGCCAAATAACGATGATCAATCAGAAGGGGAATTTAGTGATATAGAAACTGATGAAGAATGGGATATGTTAGAAAAAATTCTTGATCAATATTACGAAGATTTAGAAGTTGCTAGTGAAGAATAAAAACTTAGAAACCAGTGATGGTTTCTTTTTTTATCTAAATTTATAAATTGTTGTTGATTCATTGTAAATTAAAGCGTAAAATAGAATTGATAATGGGCATATGCCCAAAACAAGAGGTATATATGCCAAGACCAAAAGTTAAAGGAAAAGTTTGTCAACTGCCAAAAATAAATTTATTTGGACCTTTGATTTCAGATCCTAATAAACGTGATATTATTTATTTAAGTATTGAGGAATATGAAACAATACGTATTATAGATTTTTTGCAAAAAAGTCAAGAAGCATGTGCAGTAGATATGGATTTATCAAGAGCCTCTTTACAGCGTATTTATTATAGTGCAAAACAAAAAATTGCTGAATCATTAGTGTTAGGTAAATTATTAAAAATAGAGGGTGGTAATTATCGCCTTTGTAACTTGGATGATGATTGTTTTTCTTGTACTCATTGTCTATTTAATAAGCATTTTAAAGATTAAAAAATAAGATATATAAGGAGAAATAAATGAAATTAGGTATTGTATTAGATGAACAAAGTATTTCACAACATTTTGGACAAGCAAACGGATTAGCCATATATGAAATTAATGATCAAGTAGTGACTATGGTTAATCATATTCAATCGATAGAACATCAACATGAAGGTATGCCACAAATTGTATTGCACGCTCATATCGATGTCATTATTTGTGGGAATTTGGGACAAAAAGCAATTCAAATGTTTAAAGAAAACAACATTGAAGTGATTTCTGGTATTCAAGGAGAGCTAGAAGATGTACTTAGAAGATATCAAAATCATGAATTAGTATCAAAAAACGTTGCATGTAGTGGACACGAACATGAGCACGAACATGAACATGAACATAATCATGGTAATCACCATAATTAAAATAATTAAAATGAGAATAAGTATTTTTCATTAAAGAACCTTTTATTGGTTCTATTTTTTGTCTTTAAATAAGATGTGATAAAATATCTTTGGACATATGAAAAGGAAGTTATTATGCTAAATCAAATTAAAACATTTGCAAAAGAAAATCATGTACCCATCATTAGTGATGAGGGTTTAATATTCTTATTGCAAATCATTAAAGAACATCAAGTAAAAAATGTATTAGAAATAGGCACAGCGATAGGCTATAGCGCAATTGCTATGCAAACATTAGGTTGCGTAGTTGATTCTTTTGAACGCGATCAAGAAATGATTAATCTTGCAAAAGAAAATATTAAAATTTATCATCTTGAGCAAAAAGTTAGAATCATTGAAGCTGATGCATTATTATATAATGGAAGTCTTGATAAAATATATGATTTAATTTTTATTGATGCGGCAAAAGCACAATATCAAAAGTTTTTTGAAAAATATCAAACATATTTAAAAGCTGATGGTGTAATTATTTGTGATAATTTATCTTTTCACCATTTAGATAAAACTAAAGTTAATCGCAATACAAGACAATTGTTAATTAAATTAGAGAATTTTAGAGAATTTTTAATAAATAATGCATCATTTAAAACAGATTTTTATGACATAGGTGATGGCATGAGTGTATCAAAGAGGATGATAAAATGAAGATATTAACAACTTTATATGATATTAAGCAAATAAGAGCATTATCGCTTGCTGACGGGTTTTTACTTGGCAGTGACTTATATGGAACACGACTTACGCATAGTTTTACTGTTGATGAAATTAATCAAGCTATAAAATACGGTAAAGAAAACAACAAGGAAATATTTTTACTAGCTAATCAAATGTTTGATGATGATATGATTAAGTCTTTTAAAGTATGGATTAAACAAGTAGATGTTATAAATTTAACAGGTATTGTTTTAGCTGATGTTGGTATATATTATGCTTTACAAAAAGAAGGACTTGGCAAAAAACTTATCTATAATCCTGAAACGTTGATGACTAATTATTATGATTTTAACTTTTTAGTTCCTACTGGTATTTTTGGTGTTTTTATTGCTAAAGAAATTACATTAAGTGACATAAAAATAATTGCTGATAAAAAGGAAACAAAACTATTTATGGTTGGGCACGGGCATTTAAATATGTTTTATTCTAAGCGTCAACTTATTAAAAATTATATGGATTTTATTAAGCAAGAAAATCATTTGCACAATAAACAAACAATTAAACTTATTGAAGAAAAACGAAAAGATGAGCCTTATCCAATCTTAGAAGATCTTGCAGGTACTCATGTCTTTAGATCACAAATATTTGATAGCATCGATTACTTAGATGTTTTATCGCCTATTGTCGATTATTTAGTTATT
>JBAYAP010000007.1:0-18449 GCA_041669715.1 Acholeplasmataceae bacterium | reverse complement strand
TTCATTCGTAACAAATCGATTAAAGTCACTTAAATTATAAATATTAACTTCACCTTTGATACCATGTGTGTTGACAATCTTTCCAATTTGATACATGAGTATTTAAAGTTAAAATGAATCAATATCAATATGGACATGTTTACGCTCTTTTGAAGCACCCGCGTAAACGATGGTTCTCATTGCGCTTGCAATTTTACCACCTTTGCCAATGACACGACCTAAATCAGCTTCATTAACTAGAAGTTGAATGTTAATTGAATCTTCATCAGAAGATAAAATCTTAACTAAAACATCATCTGGGTTAACGACTAATGGCACAATCATGTTTTTGATTAATTTTTCAAAATCTATAGCCATAACGAATCCCCCTTTTATTATTTATCTAATACGTTATATTTCTTAAATAAACTCTTTACAGTATCTGTAGGTTGAGCTCCAGTGCTAAGCCATTTTTGTACTTTTTCTTGATCGATTAATACTTCACCTTTTAATGGTTCATAAGTTCCTACGATTTCCAAGAATTTTCCATCTCTTGCTCTTGTTGATTCACTTGCTACAACACGGTAAAATGGTCTCTTATGAGAACCAAAACGTTGTAAACGAATTTTAACTGCCATATATTATTACTCTCGCTTTCTTATCATAATTACATATATATTATACTATAATATTTTAATGTGTCAAGTACTTTTCCTTAACAGTTAAAAATTACGTGTTTCATCATATAACTGAGATTGTGAAAAGCCCTTATATCCTTTAAGTTTTTTAAGTTGTTTTCTAATATTTTCTTCATCCTTTTTATCTGCATATACAACAACATAATGTGACTTTTCAGAATGGAAAGCAATATCTACTGGTAGTGTATCTAAACTTTCAACAAATTGACCACCTTTATAAAAAATTACATATGAAGATCTTTCAGCCAACATGACAACTACCTCCTTTTTTAATCATTCCAAATGTATTTGGACTTGGAATGTTATCTGAAATAATCGAAGTTATTTCAGCAATAAAATCATTTAATCCTTTTTCAAATTCAAGTTCTAGTTGATTATATCTAGCCACTTCTTTTTGATTGTAAAGTGCTGCTTTTGTCTGACTTAACAATGCCGTAACCTCTTTAAAATCCGGATGATATTTACCACCGACATTCATTACTTCTTGATACTTTATTTTTGCAAGCTTAAACGCTTCTATTTCTTTTGGATATAATATATCAATACTTTTATTTAATTTAACAATTTCTTTAAACTTTTCATCTTTTACAATTTCTTCTGCAACATCATATGCTTTTATAATAATATCAGTCAAAAATATCTTCCTTTCTTATTTCCTTATAAGAACCCTCAGGCAAATCACCTAACATTAAGTGACCTATGCTTATTCTCTTTAATTGTATCACTTTACTACCAATCGCTTCAAACATCCGTTTCACTTGATGAAATTTACCTTCAGTAATTGTTAATGTAACTTCAAGATCTGAAACACTAACATTTGTTGCAATCGCTTGATATTGATGATTAAAATCATCTTTGATGCTAACACCTTTTAGCAATTCATCCGTATTTGAACATACTTGTTCAAGGGTAGCCACATATGTTTTTGGCACATGCTTATTTGGATGCGTAATCTCATGCGTAAATATACCATCCGTTGTTAATAAAATTAATCCCGTTGTATCAATATCTAATCTACCAACAATATGAAAATCAAATCGATTATATGGATCATTTAGTAACTCTATAATACACGGATGCATTTTATCTTTAATTGCTGAAAGATAACCTTTAGGTTTATGTATCATTAAATAAATAGGGTCTTTATAAAAAACTTTTATTCGATCAATAAAAATATCATTTAAAGGGTCTACTTGCGCGCTCGGATCTAACAATCGTTTATGATCATAAATAATATGATGATTTTTTAAAAACACTCTTGCTTGGCTTCTTGATGTATATTTTAATTGAGTTAGCAACTTATCGATACGCATAATTACTCCTTGTGATATAATTTATATAGAGGTGTATAAATATGATTTTAATGAAAGATATTATAAGAGAAGGTCATAAAACTCTTACTACTGTTGCTAAGGAAGTAAAAATCCCTTTAAGCAAAACTGATAAAAAACTACTTAAAGATTTATTACAATATGTAAAAAACTCTCAAAATCCCGAACTTGTCGAAAAATATAAAATACGTTCTGCCGTAGGTATTGCCGCACCACAAGTCAATCAATCTAAAAGAATGTATGCCGTACATGTCGAAGATTTTGATGGTGTATTATATTCATATGCACTAGTTAATCCAAAAATAACTAAGAAAAGTTCATCTTTGATTTATCTTCCAGGCGGTGAAGGCTGCTTAAGTGTCGATCGAGAAACTGAAGGTATCACACCTAGATATGAATCTGTAACGATTGAATCTTTAGCTTACGATGATGCCAGTGATCAATTATATCCAATTAAACTAGAATTATCCGGTTATGTTGGTATAGTTTTCCAACATGAATACGATCATATTAATGGTATTTTATATGTTTCTAAATTATTCCCATCAATTCCAAATGCTAAACCAGCATTTGAATTTGAAATCGAGGAAGATTAATAAACTTATTTAAATAACATTTGTAATAATTTAATTTGATTATCTAAAATGTCATCATAGGTGGCATTTTTTGTTTCTTCATTTGGAAAAATAACTTTTGATACTTCGGTTCTAGCAGAAGCTTTTTTCTTATTTTTAGAACTAAACAAAGCTTTAAAACCTTTTTGTTTAGGTTGTTCTTCATATATTTCTTTATAAAACTGATTATCAATAAGTAAAAATCCTTTATAATTATCTCTCATAAGTTTCTTAAATAATGACACAACATCAGCTTTACCATAACCTAATAATTTAGGTAATCCTTGCGTGGTTGCATCATGACAAGCAAATGCAAATATATATTTTTTTAATAAACGATAATTTGTAACAGTAGATTGTCCTTGTGTCATAATGTTTACCGGATCAAATAATATCGATAAAATACTTGATTTATACTTTTTAAATATATACGTATAAGTATTTAATTTATGATCTTCAGTCGGATATAATATTATTTTTTTACTTGCTTTATTTGCCAAGTTTACATAATCATCTAATCTCTTACTTACATTAGGATATTCATCAATAATATTATTAAATTTAAATAGTCTTAAATATATATGTGAAGCTTTTAATTTATTGGCAATTTTAAGTGCATATTTAAATTGATCTAATGCTTCATCATGCTGATTTTGATTATCCATTTTATATGGCTTAATCTCTGGATCAACGATACTTACTTTCATTTTGTGATCTTTAAATAAATCCACTAAATATTTTACTTCTTTATCATCAACTTCAAAAATATTTTTTTTACCATTAAAGCGAAGACACAAAGTATCTAAATGATGCTTTTCAGCAAGTTCGATTTGTTGTTCAATTGTTAAATTCTTATCATGGTCTAAAAAACCGGTGATTTTAGCTTTCATATTTACACACTCCATTCATACATCAAAATTGCCCCAGCAACGCTCACATTTAAACTTTCTACATGTGTAGTTTTAATAGTTACACTTTGATCAATTAATGGTAATAATTGTTCATTAATGCCGTGGCCTTCGTTGCCTAATATAAGTACAATTTTATTAATTTTATCTTGTTTAATTGTTGTTGTTGCATGTGCATCTGCAGCAATCACGATATAATTTTCTTCTTTTAACTGACTAAGTGCATCCAAAAGTGGTTTTCTTTCAATATAACAATCAAATATTGCTCCTTTAGAAGCTCTTATTGTTTTTTCATTATATAAATCAGCACTTTGAAGACTTAAAATGATATGTGTAAATCCAAAAGCTGAAGCACTTCTAATCAGTGCACCAACGTTATCAGGGTCTTGAACATCATCTAAAACTAAAACTCTTGTAGAATCGATTTTTTGATTCTCTTTTTTACATAATCCAATCTCATCAATCCACGATGGTGTTTGTTGAAGTTCTTTCATTAAATCTAGAGAAATTAAAGTGCCATTTTTATCGGGATTTGATGTGATAATTTCAATTAACACATTTTTTTCTTTTGCTTTTTCAATTAAATGTTTTCCATAAACTAAAAACATATCATATTCATCACGATATTTTTTTGTTTTTAGTTTCACCCAAGTTTTAAATTGTTTATTTTGTTTCGACTCAATCAATAAACTCATCTCTTTCTTTTAAATATGCATTAACTGCTTCTTTAACATCAAACCCATAATCATAGATTTTAAAATTTTGGTTAGGTGTTACTTCAATAGTGATTATTTGACTGACAGCTTGATCAACAAGGCTCATATCAACATATGATTCATATTTAAACGCATAGTGACTCTTTGGTTTAGTCACAGGATTTTTAGGCACATAAACACTACAACAATCATTGAATGGTCGAATCGATATATCATAAGACCCAATATTTTTAGCCAAAGCAATAATTTCTAATTTATCATAAGTAATCAACGGTCTTAAAATTGGCATAACCGTAACTTCTTCAATGACTTTCATACTTTCTAATGTTTGACTAGCAACTTGACCAACTGATTCACCATTTAATAAACATAAACAATTTTGCTCATTTGCAAATTTTTCAGCAATTCGATACATCATTCTTCTCATCACTGTAATAATATATGGCTCATAAACATCTTTTAATAATGATGTATGCAAATCAACAAAAGGAACTAAATGACACTTAATTGATTGATTAGTCGTATAGCTTGATAATATTTTTGCTAAATCAAGAACTTTTTGTACTGATTCTAACGGCGTTAACGGCGTTGATTCAAAATGGATGAGTTCTACTTCAATCCCTTGTTTAATCGCTAAAAAAGCAGCAATAGGACTGTCTAAGCCACCACTCATCATCATGAGCCCCTTACCAGCAACACCATATGGGTATCCACCCATCATCATGATTTGATTTAAATAAATAAATGTTTGTTCTTTTCTAATTTCAATATGTAATATTTGATCAGGATGATGAACATCAACCACCATTTTTCTTTCATATGCATTAAGAATTTTAGGTGCAATCATTTGCGTAAATTCTAAACTTGTATATGGAAAGTTTTTATCTGCTCTTTTTGTATCAATCTTAATCGTTTGAACAGCATCTTTTAAATATTTGTTTAAAACTTCTACTGAAACTTTAACAATATCATCAATATCACGATTAGCATTATGTACAATGCTTATTGAATATATACCAGGTATCTTTTTTAATGCTTCAATGATGATTTCTTCATCACTTTCTTGATATATAACATACATGCGATCATGCATAAATGCATATTTGACTTCATAATTTCTTAAACTGTTTTTCACGTGTTGTCTGACTGCTTTAATAAAGAATCCAATATTTTTCCCTTTAAGCATTAAGTCACCAAAACGAATGAGTATTTTTTTATCCATTTTATCACCATATACTATTTTACCACATATGATATAATAAACTAGGTGATGAAAATGAATTATAATGAATTATTAATAACTGCAGAATCCTTATTGGAAGGTCAACCAACCAAGATTTCTTTACTTGCAAATGCTTCAGCATTTTTAAATGAAACGCTTGAAAAAATGAATTGGATTGGATTTTATTTATATGACGGCAAAGTTCTAAACGTTGGCCCTTTTCAAGGAAAAGTTGCATGTGCAACCATAGAACTTGGTAAAGGTGTATGTGGTGAAGCTGCATTGCTCAAAAAAACCATGTATGTTAAAGATGTTTTAAATTATCACAATCACATTGCATGTGATGGAGAAAGCCGCAGTGAAGTCGTTGTTCCCATGTATATCAATAACCAGTTATATGGTGTTTTTGATATTGATAGTCCAATTGTTAATAGATTTGATCAAGACCTTATTCTATTTTTAGAAGACTTCACAAATTTAATAATAAAACAATTGACTTTTATGACTCTCTAAGGTAAAATTAATGACGTCGGTAAAAAGCAGACAAAATTTTTAATAAGATCATATCCCTACTCTTTAGGAGCCCTTAGTAACCTTTCTGCTTTAAGGTGAAAAGAACATCGGGATTAACTTATTTTAAAAAGATTGTGTTTTTACCACCAAAACTAAAAGGAGGTAAAAAAATATGTCACGTTATGTAGGACCCACTTGGAAAATTTCACGTCGTTTAGGTTATTCAATTTCTGAAACAGGAAAAGAAATCAAAAAACGTCCTTATGCTCCAGGTCAACACGGAAAGCGTCGTAGTAAATTAAGCGACTACGGTCTACAGTTACAAGAAAAACAAAAAGTTAGATTCACTTATGGTCTTTCTGAAAAACAATTTAGAAAAACATTTGATGAAGCAGGTAAATTAAAAGGTGTTCATGGTGAAAACTTCTTAAAATACTTAGAATCAAGATTAGATAATGTTGTTTATCGTTTAGGACTTGCTCGTTCAAGAGCTCAAGCTAGACAATTAGTAAACCATGGTCATATACTTGTTGATGGAAAAAAAGTAGATATTCCATCATATCGAGTAACACCAGGCCAAAAAATGCAACTTAGAGAATCTTCAAAAAGTTTAAAAATTGTTGCTGAAGCTTTAGAAGCACAATTTGCAACAGTTGAATTTGTTGATTATAACAAAGAAACTGGCGTTGGTACATTTGTTAGATTACCTGAAAGAAATGAAATTCTTCCAGATATTAACGAACAACTCATTGTAGAATTCTATAACAGATAATTAATAAAAATACTTATAGTGATAAACTATAAGTTTTTTTTTATGCATTAAAATTATAAAAAAAATCCTTCAACGAAGGATTATTTATTTTCTGCTGCTTTTGCAAGTGATATAAATGAATTTGCATCCAATGATGCACCACCAATTAAGGCACCATCAATATCGCTTTGTTGAAGTAATTCATCAACATTTGCAGGTTTCACTGAACCACCATATAAAATTCTTACTTGTTCAGCTACATCTTTGCCATATAGATTTTTTAAAACATTTCTAATTGCTTTAATCGTATCATTTGCTTGTTCTTTTGATGCGGTCTTACCAGTACCAATTGCCCAGATAGGTTCATAAGCAACAATGGTTTGTAAAGCTTCTTCAGAACTAATATTAAAATAAGCTTTTTCAATTTGATTTTTTACAAAATCATTAGTTGTTCCAGCTTCTCTAATATCTAATGACTCACCAACACATACGATAGGAATAATTTTAAAATCTACAGCTTTTTTTAATTTTAAATTAACTGTTTCATTTGTTTCATTATAATAAGCTCTTCTTTCACTATGTCCAATAACAACATATTTAACACCATATGATTTTAACATAGGTGCAGAAATTTCACCCGTATATGCACCTTCATTAAGATAATGCATATTTTGTGCGCCAATGCCTAAATTTTCACCTTCACGTTTTACTAGGTCTCTCAAAAAAATAGCAGGTGCGCAAATGACAGTTTCAACAACTTCTTTGGCTGGTAGTTCTTGGTTAATCGCATAAATAAAAGCAAGTGCATCATCTTTTGCTTTATACATTTTCCAATTTCCAGCAATAACAGGTATTCTTTTCATAATTATCCTAAGATTGAAGAAACATCTTTAATTGCTTCTTCAGCTCTAGCTCCTTTAGCAATAATTTTCACATTTTCACCATAAGGCACTGCGAGAGACATTAATGCCAAGATTGATTTAAGATCAACTATTTTATCTTGATAATGTAATTCAATATTTACAGCATATTTTGATGCAGTTTGTACCACTTTTGCAGCCAGTTGGGCATGTAACCCAGTCGTACTTTTAATCGTAATTTCTTTTTCCATTTCTTGATCTCCTTTTTTAAAACATTGGTGGTGTGCTTATCCACAATATTTTTGTATGTTGACTCGATTGATTAATAAGATAGTGTTCTTTATTTGCTAAATAATAAAATGTTTCACCCTTACGTATCACATATCGTTTCTTATTTAATACCAATACGACTTGACCATCTAAGACATATCCAAATTCTTCTCCAGGATGTGGATTATCAATTTCTGATTGACCACCAGGTTCAATGTCAATAATGATTGGTTCCATTTCATATTTTAGCGCATTTGGTACAATCCAACTAATCATATGCTTTAATTGTTCATTTTCTTTTTCATAAAAATCATCTTTTTTAAAAACAACTGTTTGTTCTTCTTCAAGACTAAAGAATTGATGAACATCTGTACCTAATACTTCTAATAAAGAGAAAAATGTTTGCATTGATGGAGATGTTAAATTATTTTCAAGTTGTGAAATATAACCCTTAGTTAATTCTAATCGATTTGCAAGTTCTTCTTGAGTTAGGTCATTTCCTAATCTTAAAGCGCGTATTTTCTTTCCGATGTTCATCATTTATCATCTACACACTCAATACCAGGAAGTACTTTACCTTCTAGATATTCAAGTGATGCGCCACCGCCTGTTGAAATATGTGTAAATCCATCAGCCAATCCAAATTGAATGACTGCAGCAGCAGAATCGCCACCACCTATAATGGTTGTTGCTTGATCTTTAATTGCAACAATTGCTTCTGCAATACTTCTTGTACCTTCTGCAAATCTAGGAAATTCAAATACCCCAAGTGGTCCATTCCAAACAACTGTTTTTGCTTGACTAATAAATGATTCAAATTTTTCAATCGTTCTAGGTCCAATATCCATACCCATTTCATCAGCAGGTATCTTATCAATACTTCTTAAATGCTTTTCACTTTCAGGATCAAATGCTTTTGCTGTAATAACATCATCACCTAAAGAGATTTTACCATTAGCAAGTTCTAATAATTCTTTTGCTAAATCAACTTTATCCGCTTCTAATAAACTATTGCCAATTTCATAGCCTAAAGCTTTAAAGAATGTATATGCCATACCGCCACCAATTAAGACATGGTCAGCAACTTTTAATAAATTTTTAATAACTTCAATTTTATCAGAAACTTTAGCACCACCTAAAATCGCAACAAAAGGTCGTTCAGGGTTTTCTAAGGTGTTTCCAATAAATTTAATTTCTTTTTCAAGTAAGAAACCAGCCACTGTTTGACTAATATTATTTGAAATTCCTACATTTGATGCATGTGCACGATGTGCAGTTCCAAATGCATCAATAACTAAAATATCTCCTAATGATGCCCAATATTTACCTAACTCAGGATCATTATTGCTTTCTTTTTTACCATTTAAATCTTCAAATCTAGTATTTTCAAACATTAATACTTCGCCATCATGAAGTGCATTAATAGCATCTTCTAATTCTTTGCCACGAGTTTGAGGAATAAATTTAACTTCTTTACCCAATAATTGACTTAATCTTAGTGCAACAATTTTTAAACTTTTTGATTCGAGATCTTTCGCTTCTTTAATACGTCCTAAATGGGAAAATATAATTGCTTTTCCACCATGTTCTAAAATATAGTTAATAGTTGGTAAAGCTTGTACAATACGATTTTCATCACTGATTTGTCCATCTTTTAATGGAACATTAAAATCAACTCTTACTAATACTTTTTTTCCTTTGAGTTCTACATCTCTTATAGTTTTTTTTGCCATATAGATTTCCTCCTATTTTTTGTTATCGTGTCTTTCAGCCGAATATATTATATCATTAATCATAATCATTTTCTATATTATTAGAAATGAAAATGTTTACTTACGAATATTCTAATTTGATTTAGTTGTTCAATTTGTTTAATCAGTGTTTTATACTCTATTTTTAAATGTAATGTTTTACCACTATAAAAATTGATACATACAAATGTATCATTATTTTTTATATCTTTTATTGCGGGTAAATTAATCCAAATATTATCAAAATCTTTAATTCTTTTAATGGGAATTAATTGTGTTTGCATATCTAAATACAACGGTATTTTGTAATAATACCCCAATTTTGTTTTTACTGCTTTTTTATATCCCTCATAACTCAATAAATGGTCATAACACAACGTTTTAATAACAAAAACCATTGACTTATCTGAAATCTCCGTTGTGTTATTTCTATATATTATTGTTTTTAGGCGTTCATTAATAATATATTCAATCATTTTTATCAATAAAAAAAGGCTTATTCAGCCTTTTTAATTTTCGTCTAATACTAATACTTGTTCACTCTCTGGATCAAAGAAGTGAACTTTATTCATATCAAATGCTAATTTCATTTGATCTCCAATTTTAACACCTGCTCTTGCACTAATAACAGCACAGATATTATCATCATTAATATGTGTATAAATATTTGTTTCTGAACCTAATAATTCAGCAACATCGACTTCAATATTTAAAATTGCTTCTGGATATGTTTCCATTACAACTTTATTATCATGAATATCTTCGGCACGAATACCTAATACAATTTTCTTACCAATAAATTTATTTGCTTTTACAATTTCGAGTTTATCATCAGGTACTTTTACTTGATAACTACCAGCAGTAAAATAACCGTTTTTTTCAATTTGTCCATGAACAAAGTTCATTGGAGGTGTTCCAATAAAACCTGCAACAAACATGTTACTTGGTTTGTCATAAATTTCTTTTGGAGAACCTACTTGCATAATATAACCATCTTTCATAACAACGATTCTTGTTGCCATCGTCATCGCTTCAATTTGATCATGTGTTACATAAATCATAGTTGTTGCTAATGTATTATGAAGTTTAATTAATTCACCACGCATTTGAACACGTAGTTTTGCATCAAGGTTTGAAAGTGGTTCATCTAATAAGAAAACTTTAGCATTACGAACAATTGCACGTCCTAATGCAACACGTTGTCTTTGTCCACCTGATAAAGCTTTAGGTTTACGATCTAAATAAGGAGTTAAGCCTAAAATATCTGCAGCATGTTGAACTTTTTCATTAATAACATCTTTTGGCATTTTACGTAATTTTAAACCAAAAGCCATATTATCAAAAACTGTCATATGAGGATATAACGCATATGATTGGAAAACCATTGCAATATTTCTATCTTTAGGTGCTTTATCATTAACGAGTTCTTCATCAATGTATAATTCTCCTGATGTAATTTCTTCAAGTCCTGCAATCATTCTAAGTGTTGTAGATTTCCCACAACCAGAAGGTCCAACGAAAACGATAAATTCTTTGTCTTTAATTTTTAAATTAAAATCAAAAACAGCTTGAACACCATTTGGGTATACTTTATTTATATCTTTTAAATATAGAGTTGCCATATGTATTTTTCCCTTTCTTTTTTCTTATGTATATTTTATCAATAAAAACCATAAAAAAAAATGTGCACATTGCACACTTTTTAATGTGTTAATAAATAATAAATAAGATAACCATCAACAAATTTTCTAATATCAAATCCAGTAACCATTGCAAATTTATCAATTCTTTGAATTAACGTATTTCTATGGATATATAGTGACTTTGAGGCTTCACTCATATTTTGATTTGATTCTAAATATACTTTAATAGTTTTTTTCATATCTTCATTTTTCCAATAATCTCTTAAGAAAAAATGATAGTTTTCTTTTTTAATTATTGTCAATGCATATTTTACCAGTATGATATTGTTTAAATAAGTAAATTGATTAAAAGGTATATGTTGAAGCAATGACTCAATATATGCTGCATGTTGATAAAGTTCTTCTATCTGCTTAAATGGATAAGATTCATATAATCTATAATCAACAAGTGTATCTTGAGCCAAATTCAATATAATTTCATTAAAAGATACTTCTACGGGCATTTCAAAAACAATGATTAATGTTTGATTTTTCGATTTAACTTCAATCATATGCATCACATCATGCATCATATCTAAAATCATTGATTTATTTAATTCTATATTATTTTTTGATTCAATCAATAAATAATTTAACATACTCACCATTCCTTAAACGTAAAGTTCAACAAAATTTTTAACATCACTATATTGAAGCATCACATATTGATCATCAATATATAGTCTTATACCAATCAAAGATAAATTAATGTCATAAATAGATGAACCAATAGCTTGACTGGAATTTTCCATCTCAAAATCATAAAACATTTCATTTTCTAATAACGTGCCAAATATTCCTAATGAAATATGATTTAAAATATAATTATTATTTGATATACTTGAAATAATTTCATTTTCCAAGGGTATTGTTGAAGCATATGATATTTCCTTTAAATCATCATAATTAGACGCATGAAATTTAATAAGTGCCAAATGATTTGTTGTATCTCTAGCAACAACCCTGCCAGTTTCACTTCTATTTTTATAATCATAAATTTGAATACTGTTAATTCCAAATGTAGGAAAATAATCACTTTGTGTTACAACATAAACATTTGCATCATCAATAAATACAATAAAGCCAGAAAGCGTTGTTTCTTCAAGATTATATACCACAGTAATTTTAACATTTTCTAATGCATGCTCTAATTCAAGATTATTTAAATAATTAACAAAATTATCATCTGTATTTAAATCTTTAGCTAAATATGTTTCAAACTGATCTTGTAAAGCCAAATAAGCTTCAGTCGGTGGTTTATAAGTTAAGATTTGTAATGCTACAAGACTTAACATTGTTAAAAATATAAGTAAGACAAGAGGTTTTCTCATATATTTAAACCCCCATAACCATTTTCATTTAAAAATTCTAATATTTTACTTGCTGGAATTGCATATGAATAAGTCGAGACATCTTCTGTTGTTTGAAATTTACCCGCATATATTAAACCTATAAGTTTCTTATCTTGATTCAACATTGCACTACCACTACTACCACTTTTTACAGGTATATTTGTTACAATTACGTCAAAAGTTACTTTATTAACAAGCGATGTTTCATCGCTAACTGTAATTTTTGTAGAATCAATGTAATAACCTAATGTCACAGCATGTTTTTGTCCATTTGGATAACCTATCACAATAAGGTTTTCACTTATATCAATCGGTGTTGTATCAAGTTCAATTGGTAAAAATTCAACACTTTTATCTACCTTAAGCAAAGCTAGATCATAATCTTGATCAGAAAATAATAATTCGGCATATACCGATTCATTTAAATAATTTTTAACGATATATTCATTTGCTTCTAATTCATTATAGATAACAACATGACTGTTCGTCAAAATATAATAATTTGTTTCATCTTCATCAATTACTGCGCCAGAGCCTAAATTTTGAATACTCTCGTAAATATAATTTGATTGAATAGAAGCAACCGATTTTAATGTGACATTTGTTAAATCTTTAACAAATTCAATATAGTATTCATAAGATGCTTGTTGTTCTTCAAGATATTCTGCATAGTCATCATAAAGGGCATCATAATTCTTTTGTGAACAACCATTAAGCATCACTATAAGTGCAATAAAGAATAGCATAGTAAGTATTTTTTTCATTTGATCACCTATAAACATTTTATCATTGTTTTATTAAAATATTAAATGAATAATAAAAAAAAGGGCAAGACTGCCCTTAATACTATATTATCCGATTGAACCTTCCATTTCAAGTTTAATTAATTGGTTTAATTCAATTGCATATTCCATTGGTAATTCCTTAGCAAATGGTTCAATAAATCCCATAACAATCATTTCAGTTGCTTCAGCTTCTGTTAACCCTCTACTCATTAAATAATAAAGTTGTTCTTCACTGATTTTAGAAACAGTTGCTTCATGTTCTAAGAACACATCACTATTTTTAACAATATTTGTAGGAATCGTATCACTAAACGAATAATCATCTAAAATAATCGTATCACATTCAACATGTGCTTTAGCGCCTTTGGCTTTTTTACCAAAATCAACTTTACCACGATAATTAACAGATCCACCGCCACGAGAAATTGATTTAGAAATAATTGTTGATGTTGTATTTGGTGCAACATGTATCATTTTAGCACCAGCATCTTGAATTTGACCTTCTCCTGCAAATGCAATAGAAATTGTTGTACCTTTAGCATGTTCTCCAAGCAAAATACAACTAGGATATTTCATGTTAACACTTGATCCAATATTTCCATCAATCCATTCCATAAGTCCATTTTCATAAACAAATGCCCGTTTTGTAACAAGATTAATAACATTATTAGACCAATTTTGAATAGTTGTATAGCGACAAGTTGCATCTTTTTTAACAACAATTTCAACAATTGCAGCATGTAAACTATCTCTTGAATATGTTGGAGCTGTACAACCTTCAACATAATTTACATATGCACCTTCATCTACAATAATCAATGTTCTTTCAAACTGACCCATTTGATCAGAATTAATTCTAAAATATGATTGTAGTGGTTTAGGTACTCTAACCCCTTTAGGAACATAAATAAATGATCCGCCACTCCAAACAGCACTATTAAGTGCAGCATATTTATTATTTGAATAAGGAACAATGGTTCCAAAATATTCTTTAACAAGTTCAGGGTAATCACGAAGTGCTGTATCAGTATCTACATAAATAACACCTAAATCGTCAAGTTCTTTCATTGTATTATGATAAACAACTTCACTTTCAAATTGTGTACTTACACCTGCTAAAAAGTTTCTTTCTGCTTCAGGAATACCTAGTTTTTCAAAAGTATCACGAATCGCTTCAGGTACTTCATCCCAACTAGTTTCTGCTCTTTCAGAAGCTCTTAAAAAATATGTAAATTCATCAAAATTGATGAAAGATAAATCAGGACCCCATGTTGGATTTTTTAATTCTAGAAATTTTTCATATGCTTTTAAACGAAAATCAAGCATCCATTGTGGTTCATTTTTATAAGCACTGATTTCTCTTACTATTGTTTCATTAATACCTTTTCCAGTATTAATGATATCTTTAGAATCTGTTTTGAAACCAAATTTATAATCGCCAACAATGTCATCAATTTTCTTTTTGTTGTCATCCATCATTTATTTTCTTCCTCCTTTATTTTATTAATGCCTTGTTCCACTGCTTTCCAAGCAAGTGTGGCACACTTAACGCGTGCAGGAAACTGTGAGACACCTTGATATACAATAGCATCACCTTTTAATATGTCTTCATTAAAAGGATAGCCTTTAATTAATTCATAGAATTCATGTATGATTTTTAATGCTTCATCGGTTGAATGGTCTTTTAACGTTTCCGTCATCACTGATGCACTTGAACAACATATAGAACAACCGTGACCTTCTTGTTTTATATCAGTGATCTGATTATTTTCTCCAACTTTTAGTTGTACTGTCATTTCATCTCCACAGCTTGGATTATTTAAGTGAACAGTAATATATGATGCATCATTAACCAATCCCTTATTTTTAGGATATTTATAATGATCCATAATCACTTGACGATATAAATTTTCTATGTTCATGCATTTCACACTTTCTAAAATTGATTGAAAAAATCTCTTGTTTCTGTAATACCTTCTAATAAAGCATCACAATCTTTAATACTGTTATATATTTGAAAAGATGCTCTTAAGGTTGCACCCATACCCATTTTATCAGCAATAAGATATGCACAATGTTTACCTGCTCTTACTGAAACATTTTTTTCAGATAAAAACGTTGCTACATCATGTGGATGTACACCATCAATATTAAATGTAATGATTGCAATATCCGCTGTTTTATTATAAATCGTAATACCTTCTAATTTTTCTAGTCTTGCAAGCGTATAATCTCTAAGCGATAACGTATGTTTATGAATTTGATCATAACCAATTGTATCAATATATTCACAAGCTTTTTGGAAGCCAATTACTGAAGCTATACCAGGTGTACCCGCTTCAAATTTTGTCGGTATTTCTTGCCATTTTAATTCATCTTTTGTTACAGTATCAACCATTTCTCCACCATATTCAAAAGGTTCTAACATTTCTAAATACTTTCTTTTACCATAAAGAATACCAACACCTGTTGGTCCAAACATTTTATGACCAGAAAATGCTAGAAAATCACAATCTATATCTTTAACATCTATTCTCATGTGGGGTGCCGCTTGAGCAGCATCAACAATGACAATCACACCTTTTTCATGAGCTAGTTGAATAATTTCTTTAATCGGTGTCACATAACCCATAACATTTGAAACATAAGTTAATGCAACTATTTTTGTATGATCTGTTAAAACTTTTTTAAAATTTTCAACAGTAATTCTACCTTCATCTGTTAATTCAACAAATGAAATTTTAGCACCTGTGCGCTTGGCAGCAATCATCCAAGGTATTACTGATGAATGATGTTCTAACTCTGAGGTGATAATTTCATCATCTTTAGCTAATATTTCACGAAAAGACCCTGCAACTAAATTAAGCGCAGATGTTGTACCTCTTGTGAAAATAACTTCTTCTGGATTCGCATTAATAAACGTAGCAAGTTTATTTCTTGATTGTTCATATAAATCTGTTGTCTCAAGGGAAAGACGATATGCACCTCTGTAAACATTCGTACTTAAATGATTATAATAATAATCTACAAGTTCAATTACAGACTTTAATTTTAAACTTGATGCCGCAGAATCTAAATATACTTCCTCAGGTTGATTAATTAATACAGGAAAATCTTGTCTAATTTTTTTTACATCTATCATATTCTTGAATTAACGAGACTTATAAATCTTTCTTTTAATGGTTCATCTTCAATTTCTTCAATAATTGGTGTTAAGAAGCCATTAACAATAAGTTTTTCTGCTTCAGCTTTTGTAAGTCCTCTGCTTTGTAAATAATATAATTGATCTTCTTCAAGTTTACCAATAGTTGCACCATGGCCAGCTTTTACATCGTATTCATTAATTAACAAAATAGGATTAACTTCAACAGTTGCCGTATCTGAAGTAATAATGCCCTTGAGTGTTTGGAAGGCATTTGCTCGTTTCATACCTTTCTCGATTTTTTCAACACCATTTAATATAATTTTACCATGTTTATTAGCAATGCCAATATTTGTCATGTTTCCTATAGTATCTGGTGCTTTATGGATAATTAAAACATCAATGTTTTGTTGATTATTATCTGATGAAACAGCAATTGCACGCAACTTAACTTCGGCACCAGGACCTACTAAATCAACATGCATTTTAGCATTTAATATATCACTTACAAATCCACCAATAAGATCTAATTTAGCATCTCTTTCTACAGTAAAATAATGTTCTACTAAAGCATCTTTACTGCTTAACTCAGTAACTAATAAATATTTTACTTGTGCATTTTGATGTGCAACTAAGTTTAATTTATAATTATTTTTAGTAAGATCACGACTTGCAATCTCTAAAATTATTTTTATGTTTGCATTTTCTTCAACGACGATATAAAGTGATTCATTATTGTCATCTTCTATTGTAATTTTAATTGGTTCTTGAAAAATTTGATTGCGGGCAATAATTAATGATTGATCAACATATGTTAATCCTTTTGGTAGATCAGATTTTATTTGATGATCTTTAATAATAATGTTGTTCATTATGAAGCATCACTTTCAACAAAATCAAGACCTAATTCTTCACGAATCCATTCATACCCATTTTTATCAATTTTTTCGATTAATTCTTGTCCACCACTTAACACAATTTTTCCATCTATCATAATATGAACATTTGTTGGTTTGATATGATCTAAAATTCTTTGATAATGTGTAATTAATATACAACCAAAATTTTCGTTAACCATCTCATTTACATTTTCTCCAACAATTTTTAACGCATCAACATCTAATCCTGAATCAATTTCATCAAGAATAGCAAATTTAGGTTTTAAAACTTTTAATTGAAGAATTTCATTTCTTTTTCTTTCCCCACCACTAAAACCTTCATTTAAATAACGATGTGCTAAATCAGGACGCATTTTTAGTTCTTCAACTTTCTTTTCATAATCTAAAGCAAATTGAATTAATCCCATATCTTTGCCGGAAGTCGCATGAAGCGCTTGACGCATAAAATCACTATTTGTAACACCTGGAACTTCAGCAGGGTATTGCATCGCTAAAAATAAACCTGCTCTCGCTCTTTCGTCAACTGCAAGCTCTAACATATTTTTCCCATCTAATAATACTTCGCCTTTTGTAACTATGTATTTAGGGTGTCCCATAAGTGCACTTGCTAATGTTGATTTACCAGTCCCATTAGGACCCATTATCGCGTGTACTTCCCCTGAATTAACCGTTAAGTTAACACCTTTTAATATTTCTTTACCCTCAACTTCAACGTAAAGGTTTTTAATTTCTAATTTTGCCATATGGACCTCCTTATTTTACCAAATCTATTATATAATAATAACCACTTGATTACCAATAATATACTAACAACAAAGTTCAAATTCAAGAGACCGGTTTCATAAAGTTCCCATATTTTAACACAAATAAAGAGTAAACGTTTTCAATGAAAAAAATAATGTAAATTTACATTTTGTTACATTTTTTATTATATAATATACATGTATAAACAATCCTTTTAAATATTGTTTATATA